>JAHFVB010000240.1 GCA_023264755.1 Mycobacterium sp.
ATGACCGCCGACTACAGCTTCCTGGCCTTCTATCCCTACTACGGCTTCCAGGGCCTGACCTCGCACTACGCCAATCCGCTCGCCCAGTTCCGGGAGCGTGCGAAGGCCATCGAAAGTTGGGCGACGCTGACCAAGCCCGACCAGTTCGTCGCCGCCCTCGACGGGCTGCCGTGGACTCCGCCGACGGTGTTCGTCATGCGTCACGGCGCCAACGACACCTACACCCTGCGGCTGGCCTCCGACGTCTATCCGAACCAGCCCAACGTGCGGCGCTATCAGGTCGCGCTGGCGGCGGCCCTGTTCGACGACCCTCGCTGGTCGGTATCCGACGTCGGCCCGTTCGTGCTTGCCGTCCGCAAATGACCGGCGGCGGAAAAACACCCCTGGCCGGGCCACTAGCATCTAGCACCGTGAGCCAGCAGGGTGTGGAGGCGGGAGCCAACCACCGGACCGCGCGGCTCATCTCCATCGTCGCCGGCCTATTGGGTGCGGCCCTTGCGGTCGCGACGCCGTTTCTGCCGGTCACACAGACCACGGCGCAGCTGAACTGGCCGCAGAACGGCGTCCTGCAAAGCGTCGACGCGCCCCTGATCGGGTACGTACCGACCGACTTGAACGTCTCGATCCCGTGTCGGGCGGCCGCCGGACTGACCGGGCCTGCGACCGTGCTGCTCTCGACGGTGCCCAAGCAAGCACCGAAGGCCGTCGACCGCGGCCTGCTGATCGAACGGGTCGGCACCGACCTGTTGGTCATCGTCCGGAACACCCCGGTGGTGAGCGCACCGCTGGACCAGGTGCTCAGCCCCGCCTGCCAACGCGTCACGTTCACCGCGCACGCCGACCGGGTCACGGGCGAGTTCGTCGGGCTGAATGCCGATCCCGACCCGGACGGTCCGGCCAAGCCCGACCAGCCTCGGCGTGGGGAGCGCAGCGGCTACGACTTCCGCCCGCAGATCGTCGGCGTGTTCACCGATCTGTCCGGCCCCGCTCCACCCGGGCTCGAGTTCTCGGCCACCATCGATTCGCGGTACAGCAGTTCGCCGACGTTGTTGAAGATGCTGGTCATGATCCTGGGCGTCGTGATCACGGCGGTCGCGCTCGGAGCACTGCACGTCCTCGACTCCGCGGACGGCATGCGGCACCGCCGCTTCCTGCCTCCGCGGTGGTGGTCGATGTCGCCGCTGGACGGGTTGGTGACCGCCGCATTGGTGTGGTGGCACTTCGTGGGGGCCAACACCTCGGACGACGGCTACATCCTGACCATGGCCCGGGTGTCCGAACACGCCGGCTACATGGCCAACTACTACCGCTGGTTCGGTACCCCGGAATCGCCGTTCGGCTGGTACTACGACCTGCTGGCCCTGTGGGCCCACGTCAGCACCGCCAGCGTGTGGGTGCGGTTGCCAACCTTGTTGATGGCGCTGGCCTGCTGGTGGGTGATCAGCCGAGAGGTGATCCCTCGGCTCGGCCATTCGGTCAAGCACAGCCGTGCCGCGGCCTGGACCGCCGCGGGCATGTTCTTGGCCTTCTGGCTGCCGCTGAACAACGGGCTGCGCCCCGAGCCCATCATCGCCCTCGGCATCCTGCTGACCTGGTGCTCGGTCGAGCGCGGCGTCGCCACCAGCAGGCTGCTGCCCGTCGCGATCGCCGTCATCATCGGCGCACTGACGCTGTTCTCCGGACCCACCGGCATCGCCGCCATCGGCGCCCTGCTGGTCGCCATCGGACCGCTGAAGACGATCGTGGGGCAACACGTTTCGCGGTTCGGCTATCTGGCGCTGCTGGCGCCCATCCTGGCCGCCTGCACGGTCACCATCATCCTGATCTTCCGCGACCAGACCCTGGCCGGGGAGATTCAAGCCAGCACGTTCAAGTCGACGGTCGGGCCCAGCCTGGCCTGGTTCGACGAGCACATCCGCTACGAGCGGCTCTTCATGGCCAGCCCCGACGGTTCGATCGCGCGCCGCTTCGCCGTGCTGACGCTGCTGCTGGCGTTGGCGGTGTCGGTGGCGATGGCGTTGCGCAGGGGCCGCATTCCCGGCACCGCCGCCGGACCCAGCCGCCGCATCATCGGCATCACGATCATCTCCTTCCTGGCGATGATGTTCACGCCGACCAAGTGGACCCACCACTTCGGCGTGTTCGCCGGACTGGCCGGGTCGCTCGGAGCGTTGGCCGCCGTGGCCGTCACGGCCGCAGCCATGCGCTCGCGCCGCAACCGCACCGTGTTCGCCGCTGCGGTGCTGTTCATGATGGCGCTGTCGTTCGCCAGCGTGAACGGCTGGTGGTACGTCTCCAACTTCGGTGTGCCGTGGTCGAATCAGTTCCCCCAGTGGCACTTCGGCATGACCACCGTGTTGTTGGCGCTATCGGTAGTGGCGCTGCTGGCGGCGACCTGGTTCCACTTCTCCGGCCGCGGCGGTGCCCCACCAGGTACCGGACGGCTGTCGCGAATAGCGCAGGCGCCCTTGGCCATCGCCGTCTGGCTCGTCGTCGTGTTCGAGGTTGCGTCGCTGACGATCGCCGCGGTCGGACAGTATCCTGCGTGGTCCGTCGGCCGGTCGAACCTCGAGGCGCTCAGCGGCAAGACCTGCGGGCTGGCCAGCGACGTCATGGTGGAAGAGGATCCCAACGCCGGGCTGCTGCCCCCGGCCGGCGACGTTCCCGAGGGTCTCGCACTCGGCCACGTCACCGCACAAGGCTTCGGCCCCAACGGCATTCCCGCCGATGTGTCGGCCGACCCGGTGATGGAACCCCAGGGCACCGGAAACTTCGCCGACACCGACGGGTCGTTGGTGACCGGCAGCGAGCCCGGCACCGAAGGCGGCACCACCGCAGCCGCAGGCGTCAACGGTTCCCGGGCCCGGCTGCCCTACAACCTCGATCCCCAACACGTACCCGTCATGGGCAGCTGGCGACCCGGCCCGCAGCAGCCGGCCATCCTGCGGTCGGCGTGGTACCGGTTGCCACCGCGTGATCAGGCCGGGCCGCTGCTGGTCGTAGCCGCCGCAGGCCGGTTCGACGCGGGCGAGGTCATCGTGCAGTGGGCCAACGACGAGCAGGCCGCCAAGGGCCAGCCGGGGGGCAGCATCGGATTCGCCGACGTCGGCGCCGCCCCCGCCTGGCGCAATCTGCGCGCGCCCATGGCCGCCATTCCTGCCGACGCCACCCAAGTGCGGCTGGTCGCCCGTGACGACGACCTGGCCCCCCAGCACTGGATCGCGGTGACCCCGCCGCGGATTCCCAAACTTCGCACCCTGCAGGACGTCGTCGGATCCACCGACCCCGTGCTGCTGGACTGGCTGGTCGGGCTGGCCTTCCCGTGCCAGCGCCCGTTCGGACACCAGAACGGCGTCACCGAGGTGCCCAAGTGGCGGATTCTGCCCGACCGCTTCGGCGCGGAGGCGAACTCACCGGTCATGGACTACCTGGGCGGCGGACCGCTTGGCATCACCGAGCTCCTGGTGCGCGCCGAGCCCGTGCCGACGTACCTCAAGGACGACTGGTTCCGCGACTGGGGCGCCTTGCAGCGGCTGGCGCGGTGGTACCCCAACGCCCAGCCGGCGCGGCTGGACCTAGGCACCGCTACGCGCAGCGGGCTGTGGAGCCCCGCGCCGCTGCGCCCCAGCTAGCGGTGACGTGTCCTAACCCTGTGAGCTTGTTACCCTCCTTCGAGGACACCCTCAGCCTCAGTCCCCACCACACAGATCCTTTTTGCGTAGGAGCATCATGAGCGAGCACGGACCGGTGACACCGGGCCAGACCAGCCCTGACGTGCTCAAGCAGCGCCTGACCGACCACGTCGCAGCCGACCGATTGGTGGTGGCCCGCGGCGTGTTCGCCGGCCCCAGCGCCCAGGTACCCGACGACATGTACGCCCGCGTCGTCAAGGGCAAGGCCAGCCGCGAACGGCACGCCCTGCACCTCGACAAGGGCGCGACCGTCGACACCAACACCTACTTCGGACGACTGCCGGCGAGCTACTTCCAGCGCTGGACCGTCGTCACCGAGGTGCAGTTACGGCTCGTGCTGGATACGACGACCACGGCCCAGCTGAAGCTCTGCGGATCGGACTCCCACGGCAACGCGCGCACGATCGCGTCCACGGACGTCGACGGCACCGGAACGGCGGTGCTCTCGGCCCGTCTGAACGAATTCGTCGACGGCGGCGCCCTGTGGATGGAGTGCACGGCCATCGGGGGCCCGGTGACCATCACCAATCTGGAGTGGACTACCGACTCACCGGCCCGCATCCGGCCCGCGGCCATCGCGATCTGCACCTTCAACCGACCGCTCGACTGCGCCACCACGCTGTCCGCAATCGCCGCCGACAAGGGACTGCTGGACGAGATCGACGCCGTCTACGTCGTGGACCAGGGTACCCAGGCTGTCTCGGACCAGCCGCTGTTCGGCGACGTCGCCGCCCAACTGGGCGACAAGTTGGTCTACCTACGGCAGGCCAATCTGGGCGGCAGCGGCGGTTTCACCCGCGGGCTGTACGAGATCTCGAGCATCAGCGACCACGCCAACGTCATCCTGATGGACGACGACGTGCTGTGCGAGCCCGAGTCCGTGCTGCGGCTCAATGCCTTCGCCAACCTGACCGCCACACCGACGATCGTCGGTGCCCAGATGCTGAACCTGAAGAACCCCAAGTACTTGCACGTCGGGGCGGAGGGCTCGGATCTGAGCAAGCTGCGCCCGGGACGCTGGGCGGCCAACGCTTTGCACAGCTCCGACATGGTCAAGCACCGGCAGAACAAGCGCACGGACGGTCAGTACAACGGCTGGTGGTCCTGCCTGATCCCCGCGGAAGTCATTGCCACCATTGGCCTTCCGCTGCCGATCTTCATCAAGTGGGACGACATCGAATACGGTTTGCGGGCGGCTGCGAGCGGCTTTCCGACCGTCACGCTGCCCAACGCCGGGGTCTGGCACGCCGAGTTCCACTGGAAGGACCTCGACGACTGGATCCACTACTTCATCATCCGCAACGGGCTGATCACCGCGGCACTGCACCACGACATCGACCCGAACGCGATGAGCAAGTTGTTGACCTACGAACTCTCGTTGGCCATCGTGTCGATGCGATATGGGCTGGCGCACACCATCATTCGCGGCATCGAGGACTTCTTGGAACGACCCCCGGTGTTGAAGGACGGTGGAATGCGCGCGGCCGCGCAGATCCGCGAGGAGCGCGCCCGCTTCCCCGATACCGTGATGCACCCGGCCAGCAAGACATTCGAACTGACCCACGCGGTGCCGCCGACGCGACCCGCGGGGTTCTTTCCCAAGAAGAAGCGCATGAATCTGGTGCTGGCCAAGCGCGCCGTGTACCAGTGGCTGGGCCGCACCATCCCCGGACCGGTGACCATTCCCGCCGCCGACGCGCACTGGTGGCACGTCTCACTGTTCGACCACGTGGTGGTCACCGACGCCTCCCAGGCCGGCGTGCGGATCCTGCGGCGCGACCCGAAGCAACTGCGGCGGCTCAGCCGAGACGGGGCCAAGATGCTGCGGCGCTTCCGCGCCGAAGCGCCTGCCGTGCAGCAGCAGTACCGCGAGGCCCTGCCGCAGTTGACCAGCCGCGAGAACTGGGCCCGCCTGTTCGACAGCTAGTGCAGCCGGATGACCACCTGTTCGTTGTCGCAGGTGTAGCCCAGGTACTCGAAGGTCCGACCCGACCGCGCGACGAACTCCTGCCAGGCCCGGTATTCGTGGTGCTGCCAGCCGGGATAGTTGAAGAACTCGTCGAACACCAACACCGCGCCGGGGCTCAGCCGGTCACCGATCAGGTCGAGCACGGTCTTGGTCGACGAGTACAGGTCCGCGTCCAGGTGGGCGAAGACCACCGCGTCGTCGCATTCGGCCACGAACCTCGGCAGCGTGTCCTGGAACAGCCCGGTGACCAGCTCCGCGCCCGGCACGTCGGGGATGGACTCCTGCGCGAACTCCCCGACGGGGAAACCGCTGCGCCAGGGCTCCGGCAGGCCCTCGAACGTGTCGAACCCGACCACCCGAAGCTCATCCGACAGCGCGTCCGAGATGATCGCCAGCGTGGTGCCGGTGGCCACCCCGAATTCCAGCGCGAGCCCCGGGCCACCCTTGACCTCGCTCAAGGCGAAGCGCAGCGTGTCGTGCGGATGCCAGAACCGCGCGGCCCGCGGCATCTGCTCTTCGACGAATGCCGCCGTTTCCGCGGTCGCGGCAATGTCGAGTGCGTAGGTGATGTCGCGCCTGGTCGAGTGCTCCAGCAACTCGATCCGCTCGGTCACCGGCCGGAAGCGGGCGTCGAGCGCACGCAGTTGCTCTCCGAGCGCCTGCAGCTGCGCCGAGCGCTCCGCGTGCATGTCCTCCAACCGCTGGCGCGTCGAGGCCAGCTCGGCCTCGACCACTTCCGTCAACGCGCGCTGTAGCTTCTGCCGCGCGGCCACCTTGAGCCGGTCGAGCATCCCAACGTCCTTCCGCAGCCGCGGTCCGCCGGACCGATGCTTTCGACCTTAACCGTCGGCCGAACACCACTGCGGCAACACTTGGCGGCCGGTCGGGCCCGGGCTTCGCGAGGTCCGCAGCCACTTCGCATAACATCGACCCCCGTGCCCCACCGACGAGATCGCATCGTGCGAGTAGTCGCCTTGGTCGCAGGCATCGCGGGGGTACTGCTTTGCGGCCTGACCCCGCTGCTGCCCGTCACCCAGACCACCGCCACCATCGCTTGGCCACAGGGCGTCGGGCCGGACGGGCTGGTCACCGACGTGACGGCCCCGCTGGTGTCCGGCGCGCCGCTAGCCCTCGACGTGTCCATTCCGTGCGGCGCGGTCGCGACGCTGCCCGCCTCCGGCGGCCTGGTGCTGTCGACCATTCCGGCCGACGGGGCCGACGCCAGCCGCTACGGACTGTTCGTCCGGGCGACCGGCGACGCCGTCGTCGTGGCGTTCCGCGACACCGTCGCCGCCGTCGCACCGCGCAAATCGGTCGAATCCGGGGCCTGCAGCACGCTGCACATCTGGGCGAACGCCACCGCGGTCGGCGCCGACTTCGTCGGCCTGCCCGGGGCAACGGGAACCGTGCCGGTCGAGAAGAAGCCGCAGATCGCCGGCATCTTCACCGACCTCAAGGTGGCCCCGCAGCAGGGGCTGGGCGCCCGCATCGACGTCGACACCCGATTCATCACCGCCCCGACCCCGCTCAAGACGGTCTTGATGACCTTGGGCGTGCTGGCGACGCTGGCGTCGGTGGTGGCACTGGGCGTACAGGACCGCCGGTTGGGCCGGGACGTGTCGGGAGCCTGGCGCCGGTTCTGGCGGGTCGGCCTTGCGACGTGGTTCACCGACGGGGCCGTGATCGGCACGTTGCTGCTCTGGCACGTCATCGGTGCCACCTCGTCGGACGACGGATACAACCTGACCATCGCCCGCGTTTCCGGTCAGGCCGGGTACGCCGCGAACTACTACCGGTACTTCGGCGCCGCGGAGGCCCCGTTCGACTGGTACCCGAGCGTGCTCGCGCACTTCGCCTCTATCAGCACCGCGGGGGTCTGGATGCGGCTGCCCGCAACGCTTGCGGGCATCGCGACGTGGTTGTTGCTGAGCCGCTGGGTGATCCCCCGGTTGGGCCGCCGGCTGG
>JAHFVB010000612.1 GCA_023264755.1 Mycobacterium sp.
GGTGTTCGCCGCGCTCGACGGTCAGCGTCACGGGTCCGATGGCATCGCGATCGGTCCCGGGGTAGCGGAACCGGACGTCGCGGAACGTGACCGGCACCGGGCCCACCGGAGCGCTGTCCGGAATCGAGTCGAGCTTGTGCACGTCGGGTACGCCGAGCAGGCGGGTCAGCACTCGGGACAACGCCCACCACCCGATCAGCGTGACCACCGTGATGCTGAACACCGACGACGCGATGATCAGGACCGGCCAGTAGCGCAGCAACAAGGCGAACAGATCGCGAAAGGCCTGCGCCGCCGGCTCGAATCCCGGGATGCTCCCGAGCACCGTGGCCAGTCCGCTGGCGTTGGCCGCGACGCTTTCGAAGATGAGGTGCCTGAGGCGGGACGCGACCAGCAGCGCAGCCACGCCGGCCACCCCGAAGGCCGCACCGAGCACGACCGCCCACGCGAAGACGGTCGGAGCGCCGCGGCCGCGCCGCTTCACCACTCCGGTGAGCCCGCCGATGTAGGCACAGTCGAGGACGGTCATGAACCCGCCCATGCCTGCGACGAGGAACGCGATGGTGCCACCCGCGATCGCGGCGGCGACGAGCACGCGGAGCCGATGCCGGTAGGCCAGCAGCCCCATCGGCACGGTGCCGAGCAGCGACAGTCCGGCGGCCAGCGGCACGACGACGGCGATGATCGCGGTGGCCGCGCAGAGCGCCGCCATGACGGCGGCGTGGGCGAGTTCGCTTGGGTGCAGCGCTCCGGCTCGTCGAGGTGCGCTGCTCGGAGTCATTTCCCGATTCTGCCAGCCGCTGACCGACAACTCGTTTGTCGAGGTGTGAGCGTTGCCACGCACCCCCATCTTGGCCACATAGCTTGCCTATGTAAAAATGGGTCATGTCCTCGCCGCCCACCGCCGACACCGCGCTGGCCGCGGAGCTGCTGTACACGGTCGCCCGGATCAACCGGCTGGCCTCGCAGCGCGTGCGCTTCTCATTGCCGTTCGCGCAGGCGCGACTGCTCGCCGCCATCGAAGATCAGGGCACCGCACGGATTTCCGACCTCGCCGAGCTCGATCACTGTTCACAGCCGACCATGACCATGCAGGTACGCAAGCTCGAGGATGCGGGCCTGGTGTCGCGGGCCACCGATCCCTCCGACGCCAGAGCCGTGCTGATCAGCATCACCCCCGAGGGGGTGGACACCCTGAACCGCGTGCGCGCCGCGCGCAGCGCCGTCATCGGCCCGTACCTGGACCGCCTCGATCAATCCGACCGGCAAACGCTCGTCGACGCCGTGCGCGTCATGCGTGCCCTACTCGACGACGCGCAGCAACACCGCCCCAGCACCGCGCCCCCAACCGAAGCCGGATGAAACGTCGCGGCGCGCAACCAGCCGCCGGTCACGTCGGCATGTCGATGGTCGAGCTGGTCGGCCAGGTTGACGCTGGGAGGAGTCGAATCGGGCTCACTCGTGGGGTCGACTAGACGCCAGTCGAATTCGGCTGGCTCACTCAGGTTTGCCTGGGTTTGCAAAGTCATGGTTTCCAAAAGGGCGCCGCGGGCTACCGTTCGGATATGACCACCACCGTCGACCATGTCCGCAACGCCCTGGACGGCCGCTGGCGCGATGTGAAGAACCGGATGCGCCAAGAGCTCTCCTCCGAGATCTTCAAACCGCACTACACGCCCAACACCGTCATCGCCCGCACCAAGGTCACCGAGCAGATGCGGATCATGGCCGCCAAGGGGGCCGCCGAGGACGGCTTCAAGAAGGAACACGGCGGCAACGGCGACGTCGGAGCCGCGGTGACGCAGATCGAGATGCTGGCGATGTCGGACCTGTCGCTCATGGTCAAGGCCGGCGTGCAATGGGGCCTGTTCGGCGGCGCCATCGAAAACCTCGGCACAGAGCGCCACCACCAGGCCTACGTGAAGAAGCTCATCAACCTGGAACTGCTGGGCTGCTTCGCGATGACCGAGACCGGCCACGGCAGCGACGTGCAGGCGCTGGAGACCACCGCGACGTACGACCCCGCCACTCAGGAGTTCGTCATCGACTCCCCCACCCGCACCTCCCGCAAGGACTACATCGGCGGCGCTGCGAACACCGCCCGCGTCGCGGCCGTCTTCGCCCAGCTGATCACGGCCGGAGAAGGTCACGGCGTGCACTGCTTCGTGGTACCCATTCGCGACGACGACGGCAACGACCTGCCGGGTGTCACGACCTCGGACTGCCAGTACAAGGGCGGGCTACCCGGCGTGGACAACGGCCGCATCCAGTTCGACCAGGTGCGCATCCCCCGCGAGAACCTGCTCAACAAGTACGCCGACGTCGCCGAGGACGGCACGTACACGTCGCCGATCGCGAATCCCGGGCGGCGGTTCTTCACCATGCTCGGCACGCTGATCCGCGGCCGCGTCACGGTCGGCGGCAGCGCAGGCGCGGCGGCGCGGGTGGCGCTGGACATCGCCACCCGGTATGCGTTGGAGCGCAGGCAGTTCGAGGCACCGGGCGCCGATGCCGAGGTGCTGATCATGGACTATCTGGTGCATCAGCGCCGCCTGTTCCCGCTGATCGCGAAGTCCTACGCCCTTCAGTTCGCCCAGAACGAGCTGGTGGCCAAGTGTCACGAGCTCCAAACGTCGGACG
>JAHFVB010000613.1 GCA_023264755.1 Mycobacterium sp.
GAAGTGCTTCGACGAGGGCGTGCTGAAGACCACGGCCGACGCCAACATCGGCTCGATCATGGGCATCGGCTTCCCGGCCTGGACCGGCGGCAGCGCGCAGTTCATCGTCGGCTACGAGGGACCGGCCGGCGTCGGCAAGGCGGCCTTCGTGGCCCGCGCCAAGGAACTGGCCGCCAAGTACGGCGACCGCTTCCTGCCGCCTGCGTCGCTGGAAAGCTAGCCGTCAGACACCAGAAGCCCCCGGAACAACGAGGTTCCGGGGGCTTCTGCGTGTCACTGGCAGCATGATTGGTCGATGACCGACGTGACGTTGATTCCGCTCGAGGTACTCCTGGGCAACCCTGAGCGCGCGGCTCCGATGATCTCCCCCGATGGGCGGCGGTCGTCCTACCTCGCCCCGCGTGACGGCGTGCTGAACGTCTTCGTCGGCGACGTCGGAGCCGGTAACGAGCAGCCGATCACCCACGACACCGGCCGTGGCATCCAGGGCTACTTCTGGGCGCACGACAACCGCCACGTCATGTACGTCCGGGACCACGACGGCAGCGAGAACTTCCGGCTCTACGACGTCGATCTCGAGACCGGTGTGGAGCGCGACCTCACCCCGATGGAGGGGGTGCAGTGCCAGCTCATCGCCCACCGCAAGCGCTTTCCCAACGACCTGCTACTCGGGCTCAACGCCGACAACCCGCAACTGCACGACGTCTACCACCTCGACCTGACCACCGGCGAGCTACGGAAGATCGTCGAGAACCCGGGCTTCGTCGGATGGGTGGTCGACGACGACCTCGTGGTGCGCGGCGCGGTCGCGCCGACCCCGGACGGGGGCATGGTGATCCTGGTGCGCGACGACGAATCGTCGGACTGGCGGCCGCTGCTCGAAGTCGCACCGGAGGACGCGGAGTCCACGGGACCGGTCGGGTTCACCAAGGACGGCACGGGCATGTACCTGCAGACGTCGGTCGACTCGAACACTGGCCGACTGGTGAAGCTGGACATCGCCACCGGCTCCGTGGAGGCCATCGCCGAGGATCCGACCTACGACATCACCGGGGTGATCATGCACCCGGACACTCGGGAGATCCAGGGCGTGATGGTGTACGGCGAACGCGTCGAGTACCGCATCTTCGACGACTCGATCCGCGCGGATTTCGAAGCGCTCGGGCGGGTAGCTGCGGGTGACTTGATGATCACCGATCGCAACGACGCCGACACGACGTGGCTGGTGGCCTACGACAGCGACTCCGGACCGGTGAAGTTCTACACGTGGGACCGGGCCGCCAAGGCCGCCACCTTTCTGTTCGACCACCGTCCGGAGCTCAACGAGTATCCGCTGGTGGCCATGGAGCCGTTCGCGTTCACCAGCCGCGACGGACTGACCGTCCGCGGGTACCTGTCGTTCCCGCCGAACGTCGAGCGGGCCAACCTGCCGACCGTGCTCGTCGTCCACGGTGGTCCGTGGACGCGGGACGGATGGGGACTCAACGTCGAGGCGCAATGGCTGGCCAATCGCGGCTACCTGTGCGTGCAAGTGAACTTCCGTGGGTCGACCGGGTACGGCAAGGAGTTCCTCAACGCAGGCGACCGCGAGTGGGGCGCCAAGATGCACGACGACCTGCTGGACGCCATCGATCACCTTGTCGCGCAAGGCCTGGTCGACCGCGACAGGGTGGCGATCTACGGCGCGTCCTACGGCGGCTACGCGGCGTTGATCGGTGCGACCTTCACCCCGGACGCCTTCACGTGTGCGATATCGGTCGTCGGCCCGTCGAACCTGAATACGCTCATCGGGTCGCTTCCCGAGTATTGGAAACCGATGCTCGCCCTGTTCCACAAGCGGGTCGGAGACGATCCAGATTTCCTCTGGTCCCGTTCCCCACTGTCCCAGGTGGAGCGCATCAAGATTCCCGTCCTGATTGGCCAGGGCGAGAACGACCCGCGCGTCAAACGGGCCGAGTCGGAACAGATCGTGGCCGCGATGACGGAACGGGGCATCGATCACGAGTACGTGATGTACGAGCAGGAGGGGCATGGCTTCGTCAAGCCCGAGAATCGCATCGACTTCTATCGCCGCGCCGATCGATTTCTCGCCAAACACCTTGGGGGAAGGGCTGAGTGACGGGTCGGGGTCGGCTCGGCAGGAGCCCATGTCCATCGCCGACCACTAGGTAGTTCAATCCGTATTGGCCCGGTCGTTGCGTACGGATCCGGATGTTTCCCGGTGGCTGGCGCGGTGGCCGCCTGGGGCCGGCCCGGCCGGGACTAAGGTCTGATGGCATGCGCTTCGGATTGTTCATCCCGCAAGGTTGGCGACTCGATCTGGTGGACATCGAGCCCGCCAGGCACTGGGAGGTGATGAGCGGGCTCGCCAGTTACGCCGACGCCGGCGCCTGGGACTCGCTGTGGGTCTACGACCACTTCCACACCGTGCCGATGCCGACCGACGAGGCCACCCACGAAGCGTGGTCGCTGATGTCGGCCTACGCGGCGACGACGTCGCGCATCAAGCTCGGGCAGATGTGTACGGCCATGAGCTACCGCAATCCCGTCTACTTGGCCAAGGTGGCGGCCACTGCGGACATCATCTCCGGTGGCCGGGTTCAGATGGGCATCGGTGGCGGCTGGTACGAACACG
>JAHFVB010000012.1 GCA_023264755.1 Mycobacterium sp.
CCTGCCGCACCCCCTACTGCGACGCCCCCATCCGCCACACTGACCACGCCGACCCCCACGCCGACGGCGGACCCACCAACGCCATCAACGGCCGCGGCTCCTGCGCAGCCTGCAACTACACCAAACAAGCCCCCGGCTGGACGGTACGCACCCACCAGGGCGCCGACGGCTCCCACACCGCCGAATTCACCACCCCCACCGGAGCAGTTCACCACTCCCAGGCACCCCCACAACCCGGACCCACCCGAATCGAATACAGCCAACTCGAAGTTCGCTTCAGCATCGACCTCGCCAAGTTCGAACACGCCGCCTAACCAGCCGTCGACCACCAAATCGGGGACCCGGCGGACGGGACGCGGATCACAGTGATCGACAGCCAAGTGCCAGCCTTCATCTGCGATGATCACGACGCGGGGCCTTGTCCCGCCACTTGCCGCAACTAGCTGAATCGGATGCCAGGCATGTCAACTGACCCTGTACCGGCTCCGACGTTGACTGCGGCGCGCGTCCGCAGCGCGCCACTCGATGACGTCCTGAGCTGGCTGGACTCCTCGGTCGACGGACTCTCGAGCGAAGCGGCGGCGGCCCAGCTCGCCCGGTACGGACCCAATGCCGTTCGCACGCATCGAGTCAGCGCGCTGGCGGTGCTGGGTCGGCAGTTGCGTAGCGCGGTGCTCGCGCTGCTGGCGGGCACCGCGGTCGTCTCGTACTTCCTCGGCGACACCACGCAGGCCGTCATCATCGGCATCATCCTGGCCGCCAGCATCGGACTGGGCTTCGTCAACGAATACCGAGCCGAGCGCGCGACCGCCGCGCTGCACTCTCGGGTGCACCACAACGCCGTGGTGCGCCGCGACGGACGGTTCGTCAAGGTCGACGTGACGGCGCTGGTTCCGGGGGACGTCATCCGCTTGACGCTCGGCGAGACCGTCCCGGCCGACGCCCGCCTGATCGACATCACCGGGCTGGAGTGCCAGGAAGGCATCCTGTCGGGCGAGTCGTCCGCTTCGGAGAAGGCGCTGCACGTCGTGGATGCCAACGCGGAGTTGGCGGAGTCTTCCGACCTGGCGTTCATGGGCACCATCGTCAGCGCCGGCGAGGGCCTCGCCGTGGTCTATGCCACCGGTGCGAATGCACAGTTCGGTCGCATCGCCGCCGGGTTGGGTGAGCGTCAGCCCGAGACGGACTTCCAGGCTGGCCTGCGTCGGTTCTCCTACCTGTTGCTGTGGGTTGCGATGACGCTGACGGTGCTGATCCTGGTCACCAACCTGCTGCTGCGCCGCCCGGTGATCGACTCGGTGTTGTTCGCGCTAGCGATAGCCGTCGGGATCACGCCGCAGTTGTTGCCCGCGGTGGTGAGCACCAGCCTGGCGACCGGATCGCGCCGACTCGCCAAGGTCAAGGTGCTGGTCAAGCGCTTGGTGTGCATCGAGGACCTCGGCGACATCGACGTGCTGTTCACCGACAAGACCGGAACGCTGACCGAGGGGCACATCGCGCTGGTCGACGCGGTCGACCCGGCTGGCGCGCACAGCGATTCGGTGCTTCGGGCCGGCCTGTTGGCCACCGGCGTGGATTCCGGCACGGCCTGCGCGGACGCGATGGACGCCGCGTTGTGGGCGGGGGCCGATACCGGACGCCTGATGGCGGTACCCGTGCACCGCGTCGCGACGTTGCCCTTCGACCACCTCCGGCGGGCGATGTCGTGTCTGATCGACGACGCCGACGGTCGACTGCTCGTGGTCAAGGGCGCACCCGAACAGGTGTTGGCCAGGTGCGCCGAACCGCCGGCCGAGGCCGAGCCCACGCTGTCCCGGCTGTTCGCCGACGGCCGCCGGGTGGTGGCCGTGGCCAGCAAGCCCAGCCCGCAGCTGACGGGCATCACCGCGGACGACGAGGCGGAGCTGCGGCTCGAGGGCTTCCTGGTGTTCGCCGACGAACCGAAGGCCGATGCCCGCGATTCGCTGACGCAATTGGCCAACCTCGGCATCGAGCTCAAGATCGCGACCGGCGACAACCCACAGGTTGCCGAAAAGGTCTGCGCCGATTTGGGTTTGACGTCCCGAGGCGCCATCACCGGGTCCGCGCTCGAGCAGCTGGACGACGCCGCCTTCAACGACGCGGTCCGCGACCACACCATCTTCGCCCGCATCTCGCCGGAACAGAAGGCTCGGCTGGTGGCCTCGGCCCGGCGCACCGGCCGCTCCGTCGGCTTCCTCGGCGACGGCGTCAACGACGCCCTGGCACTTCACGCCGCCGACGTCGGGATATCGGTGGACACCGCGACCGACGTCGCCAAGGACGCCGCGGACGTCATCCTGCTGGAGAAGGACCTGGGGGTGCTCGCGACCGGCATCGCGGAAGGCCGCCGCATCTTCGCCAACACCATCAAGTACGTGCTGATGGGGACGTCGAGCAACTTCGGGAACATGTTCAGCGCCGCGGCAGCGTCGGCCCTGCTGCCGTTCCTGCCCATGCTGCCGAGCCAGATCCTGCTGAACAATCTGCTCTACGACAGCTCCCAGCTGGCGATCCCCACCGACAACGTGGACGCCGAACAGCTGCACGCCCCGTCGCATTGGGACATCGCGTTCATTCGCCGGTTCATGCTGACCTCCGGGCCGATCAGCTCGTTGTTCGACTTCCTCACCTTCGGGCTGATGCTCGGTGTGCTGCACGCTGGGCCGGTCGAGTTTCGCACCGGGTGGTTCGTCGAGTCCCTCGCCACCCAAACGCTCATCATCTTCGCGATCCGCACGCGCATGGTGCCGTTCATCCGTAGCAGGCCTGGCGGCGTGATCACGGTGACGACGTTCGCCGTCATCGCGGTGGGCATTGCCCTCACCGTCTCACCGGTCGCCCACACTCTGGGCTTCACCACGCTTCCTCCGCAGTTCTTCCTCGCCCTGCTGGTGCTCTCCGCCGCCTATCTGGTGCTCGTCGAAGTCACCAAGAAGGTGTTCTACGCCGACCCCATGCACTTCGTCGGGCGCCCGCACCGCACCCGCGGCGAGGCGCATCGCATCCATCGACGCGCCGCCCGCTTCAGCCACGGTGGGCGACTCGGCCCGCCGAAGTGAGTCGACCGGCGCGTCAGACCCGATGCAACACCACGTCGGACAGCGCGGAGTCCGCGACGGCGGCCGTCATGTAGGTGCAGAACGGCTGGGTTCGTCGGTCGGTCGGCGAACCCGGGTTCAGCAGCCGCAACCCGGTCGCGGCGGTGGTGTCCCACGGGATGTGACTGTGGCCGAACACCAGCACGTCGGTGTCGGGATACTGCGCCGCCATCCGCGCTTCGCGGCCGGCCTTCTGGCCCGTCTCGTGGACGACGGTGAAGCGCACGCCTGCGAGCGTGGCATCGGCCCGTTCGGGTAGCCGCAGGCGTAGCTCCGCGCCGTCGTTGTTGCCCCAGCAGGCGACCAGCCGCGCGGCCCGGGCTTCGAGCTCGTCGAGCAGCTCCGGCACGATCCAGTCGCCCGCGTGAATGACGACGTCGGCGTCGGCCACCGCCTTCCACACGACGGCGGGCATCCGCTTGGCCCGGCTCGGGACGTGGGTGTCGGCAATGAGGAGCAGTTGCACCTGCCCGAAGGTAGCGCAACGATTCGGGCGGTTCTAGTGATGTGGTTGCTAGTTCTGAATCACCATGTCCATTCAGGGGACAACGGCTTGCTTGACATTGCCAAGGGACTGCCGAACGATTGCTCCAAACTGGGGGTATTGCTTGCTTACAGTCCGAAGCCGCCGGATCGTCTGGGTCGCGACGGCCCTGCTGCTCGGGTTTGCCTGCTGGCTCATCGGCGGCTGGGGCGGACCGCGCACGATCGCGGCCGTCAGCAATCTCGGATCGTTGACGTTCACACTCTTCGCCTTCAGCTGCGCGGTGGCGGCCGCGCACACCACGACGGGGCATCCGCGGGTGAACTGGACGGCGCTGGCCGTCGGCCTATCGGGCTGGATCGTCGCCGACCTCACCTGGACCTATTACACCTTCGTTCTGCACACCCACCCGCCCTACCCATCCTTCGTCGACGCCGGCTACCTGCTATTACCGGTCTCGGTGAGCCTGGCCTGGGCGTTCAGCGCCCCCGTCGGAAGCCGGCTCGCCGGGATCCGACCGTTGTTGGACGGCTTGATCGTCGCCGGAACACTGTTCGTGATCTGCTGGGTGTTGGTATTGAAGGACCTGTTCACGGCCGCCCACAGCCCGCTCGCCACCGCGGTGACGCTGGCCTACCCGACTACCGACCTGGTCATCATCACCGTGGGCCTGGTGGTCATCTCAAGCATTCCGGCCGGGCTTCGCCGCACGCTCGGAATGGTCGTCATCGGCTTGATCATCATGGCCATCGCCGACAGCGTGCTGGTCTATCTCCACATTCACGGGACGATGAGCAGCATCGCGGTCGTGATCGGGTGGTCCATCGGCCTGCTCTTCATCGGTGTCGGCGCCATCACCGGCATCGGACAACCGGAGCTACTCCCCGCGAAATACCGGGAACTCTCCCCGAAGACGCAGTGGCTTCCGCTCGTGCTGCTACCCGCCGCGGCGGTCGTCGGAGTCGCAGAACTGTGGCACACCACCGACCGGCCAGTCCTGGTCACCGGGGTGGCCCTGTTGGCCGTCGCCCTGATCCGTCAAGCCACCGTGCTCATCGACAACCGTCAGCTCACTACGACGGTGGCCGAACAGGCGTTGCGTGATCCGCTTACCGGCCTGGCCAACCGGCTGCTGTTCTCCGACCGGATCGCGCACGCGATGCATCTGCGCAAACGCGATGGGCGCGAGGTCGCCGTGCTGTCGCTAGATCTCGACGACTTCAAACTCGTCAACGACAACCTGGGGCACCCATGCGGCGACGCGTTGCTGAAGGCGGTCGCCGACCGCTTGTTGAACGTCTTGCCGACCGGTGACGCCGTCGCGCGGCTCGGCGGAGACGAGTTCGCCATGCTCATCGAGGCCGCCAGCGAGCCGCCCTGCGACCTCGCCCAACGGGTCGTCGAGGTGTTCGACAAGCCGTTCTTCCTCGACGGCGAGGAGGTGTTCATCCACCCCAGCATTGGGCTGGCCACCGCATCAAGCGCAATGGGTCGGGAGCTCAGCGCCGACGAGCTCTCTCAGCGCGCCGAACTGGCCATGCACACCGCCAAGCGCGTGGGCATCGGCGGCGTGCACACCTACACCAACGACACCCGCAACAACGACCGCACCGGACTCCGAATGTCCGCTCCGGACAACGGAACCCACGCCTCGGCGCCCCCAGTGGCCGCGATCCAACTACTTGGCCAGTTGCGTCGAGCGATCGAGGAGCGGGAGCTCGCGCTGGTGTATCAACCCAAGATCAGCCTCTCGACCGACACCATCGTCGGCGTCGAAGCACTGATCCGCTGGCCGCACCCAGACTTCGGGCTGCTCACGCCGAACCAGTTCCTGCCGCTGGTACGCCAGAACGGGCTGATGGGCGCGGTCACCGACCTGGTGCTTGCGAAGGCTGTCGAGGATGCCGCCGGGTGGTACGCGCTGGATACGTGCGAGGTACCAGTGGCCATCAACTTGTTCGCACCGGCGTTGGACGATCTAACGTTGCCCGACCGCATCAGCGCCGCCCTGGCCAAAGCGGGGCTACCGCCGGCCGCGCTGTCGTTCGAGCTCACCGAACACCTGCTGCTGGCGAACATACGCCGGGCCAAATCCGTCATCGACCAGTTGCGCGCCAAGGGGCTTCGCATCGCCATCGACGACTTCGGCAGTGGTTACGCCACGATGAGCTACCTGCGCGAACTGCCGATCGACGAGCTGAAGCTGGACCGGCAGTTCATCGCCCCGATTCTGCGCAGTGAGCGGTCCGCGGCCATCGTCGAGGCGGTCATCGACCTGGCTCACGCACTCGGCATCGCCTGCGTGGCAGAGGGCGTCGAGGACAAGGCGACCGCCGATCGCCTTCGCGAGTACGGCTGCGACATCGCGCAGGGCCACTACTTCTCCCGACCGATCTCGGCGGCGGAGTTGGAGGTCTGGTGTCGGGACGGCTGCCGCTGTCCGGCCATCTTCACCTGAGCGGGGGCCGCGGACGCCCTAGGGGGCGGCGAGCAACTCGGCCATCTTCGGCATGACCGCCTGGAGCCCCTGGAAGGGCCGCATCATCACCTTGAACGACACGATCTGCTCGTCGTCGTTCCATTCGATCATGTCGATGCCGTTGACGTGGCGGCCGTCGATGGTGGCGGCGAATTCGAGCACCGCCGAACGGTCGCCGTACCACTGGCCGACGTAGCGAAAGTCGGTGCCGGAGAACATCTTCTCGGCGGCGCGTAGGTACTTCGCGGTCGTCGCCTTGCCCTCTTGCGGCGCGAACACGGCAGGAGAATAGAAGACGGCGTCGTCGGCCAGCAGTCCGTCGAGCTCCTCGGGGCGGTGGTTGTCGATGATGTCGATCCAACGCTGGATCACCGGTGGGGTCATGGGGCCATCCTCCCAGCCGGGTAGCCGACTGGTGAACAAAACCCCACCCACGCCGTGCGGACCGGCCAATGGGGCTTGGATGGAGTCATGAGCACTGACCCGACCTCCTGGCGCGCAGCGGACCCGTCCGTTCTCAGCGATGAAGCGGTCGCCCAACTCGACGGATGGTGGCGCGCCGCCAACTACTTGTCGGTGGGACAGATCTATCTGCTGAACAACCCCCTGCTGCGCACTCCGCTGGTGCGCGAGGACGTCAAGCCTCGCTTGCTCGGCCATTGGGGCACGACGCCCGGGCTGAACTTCCTCTACGCCCACCTCAACAGGGCCATCAAGGCCCGCAGCCAGTCGACGCTCTACGTCACCGGTCCCGGCCACGGCGGCCCCGGGTTGGTCGCCAGCGCCTATCTGGACGGCACCTATTCGGAGGTGTACTCCGACATCACCCAGGACGCGGAGGGCATGCGCAGGCTCTTCCGGCAGTTCTCCTTCCCGGGCGGCATACCGTCGCACGTCGCTCCCGAGACTCCCGGCTCCATCCATGAGGGGGGCGAGCTCGGGTACGCGCTTTCGCACGCCTACGGAGCGGCGTTCGACAACCCGGACCTGCTGGTCGCGGCAGTCGTCGGGGATGGCGAGGCGGAGACCGGAGCGCTGGCGACCAGTTGGCATTCCAACAAGTTCACCAATCCGGCCCGGGACGGCGTCGTACTGCCGATCCTGCATCTCAACGGCTACAAGATCGCCAATCCGACCGTGCTGGCCCGGATTCCGGAGGACGAACTGCGCAGCCTCATGGTCGGCTACGGTCACGCTCCGCACTTCTTCGACGTCGAGGACGGCCCCGAGCACCACGCCGACGCCCACCGCCGCTTCGCCACCGTGCTCGACACGGTGCTCAACGAGATGGCGGACATCAAGGCGCGGGCCGCCGCCGGTGACCAGACGCGACCGCGTTGGCCGATGATCGTGTTCCGCACCCCGAAGGGGTGGACGGGTCCGGCCTACATCGACGGTAGGAAGACCACGGGATCGTGGCGGGCTCACCAGGTTCCGCTGGCGAACGCCCGCGATACCCCGGAGCATCTCCAGGTGCTGGCGGACTGGTTGGCCTCCTACCGGGCCGACGAGCTCTTCGACGAGCACGGCACGCTCGCTCCCGCGATCGCCGCACTGGCCCCGGCGGGACGACTGCGGATGAGCGACAACCCGCACGCCAACGGTGGAATGCTGCTCAAGGACTTGCGGCTGCCCGACTTTCGCCAGTACGGCGTCGACGTACCGACCCCTGGGGCGACGGTGGCCGAAGCGACGAAGGTGCTCGGCGGATGGCTGACCGACGTCGTACGGCTCAACCCGGACAACTTCCGGATCTTCGGGCCCGACGAAACGGCCTCGAACCGATTGCAGAGCGTGTTCGACGCGACCGACAAGCAGTGGAATGCCGAATTCTTCGGACCAGAGGTCGACGAACATCTCGCCCGCGCCGGCCGCGTCATGGAGATGTTGTCCGAGCACCAGTGCCAGGGCTGGCTCGAGGGCTATCTGCTGACCGGACGACACGGTCTGTTCAACTGCTACGAGGCGTTCATCCACATCATCGACTCGATGTTCAACCAGCACGCCAAGTGGCTGAAGGTGACCAACCACATCCCGTGGCGGCACCCGATCGCGAGCCTGAACTATCTACTGTCCAGCCATGTCTGGCGGCAGGATCACAACGGCTTCAGCCACCAGGACCCAGGGTTCATCGACCACGTGGTGAACAAGCGCGCGGAGGTCGTCCGGGTCTATCTGCCACCGGATGCCAACACGCTGCTGTCCACCTATGACCACTGCCTGCGGTCGCGCCAGTACGTCAACGTCGTGGTGGCGGGCAAGCAGCCGGCCCCGAACTACCTCACGATGGAAGAGGCCGTCGCGCACTGCACGCGGGGACTCGGCATCTGGGAGTGGGCCGGCACCGAGACCCTTGGCGAGGAGCCGGACGTCGTGATCGCGACGTGTGGCGACGTCCCCACCCTGGAAGGGCTGGCGGCGGTCGACCTGCTCAAGCAGAACCTGCCCGAGTTGAAGATCAGGTTCGTCAACGTCGTGGATCTGATGCGCCTGCAGGACGACAAGGAACATCCCCATGGGCTGTCCCATCCGGACTTCGACGCGATATTCACCGACGACAAGCCGGTGATCTTCGCCTATCACGGCTACCCGTGGCTGATTCACCGACTTGCCTACCGCCGCAAGGGAAACGAGAATCTACACGTGCGCGGGTACAAGGAGGAGGGCACCACCACGACGCCGTTCGACATGGTGATGCTCAACGACCTCGACCGGTATCACCTGGCCATCGACGTCATCGATCGGGTGCCGTTTCTGCAGTCGACGTGCGCGACCCTGCGACAACGGTTGGTGGACAAGCGGATCGCCGCCCGCGAGTACACCCGCGAGCACGGGGAAGACCTTCCCGAAGTGCGCGACTGGGTGTGGCCCGAAGCACGCGGAGCGGTGGCGGACAAGGGCGACCAGGGCATGGCGGCGACGGCCGCGACGGGTGGCGACAACGAGTGATGGCCGGTCAGCCCGCTGCGTCCGGGAGCAGTGCCGGGCAATTCCCCAGTGCGTCGGTGGCCAGCTCGAAGTGCCACGCCTCGTTGGCGTAGATCCGGCATAGTCCGAAGCGGGCCCCGTTGGCGCTCAGCCATGTGTCGGCAGCCGGGCCTGCGACGTCGACCGCTTGGCCCACGACGTGTTTGGACTGCTGCGGGGTCTGCACGTATCTGCGGGCCGCGGCGAGGCTGCCGTAGGTGCGTACCGCCTGGTCGAGTAGCCGCTGCTGAAACTCCGGCGAGCGCCAACCCGAGGTAATGGTCATGGTGACGCCGTCGGCGGCGGCCGCGGTGGCGGCGTTCTGGATGGCGCTGAGCAGGTCCGGATCGAGCCGGCCCACCGCGGGGTCCTGGACGTCGAATGGGCTCAGCGTGTTCCCGCCCGGCAGGGATCCGTCGCCCGGGTCGGCAGGCGGATCCATGGCGATGACGTGGTCGGCCAGCCGAATCGGCGGATCGGCGGGACGGAGTCCGCCCAGGAGGGCCGCCAGGGCTAGTAGGACGACGGCCACCATTCGCACGCTGCCCACCCTAGGACATCCACCTCCGGCGTCTTAGATTTTCCTTAATTATCTCTTACTTTTCTTAACTTTGCGGTAGCGTCCCCTTGCATGACGAAGCACGAACGCAGCACCCACGCCGTCGTACTTGGCGCAGGTCTGGCCGGGCTCCTGTCCGCCAGGGTCCTGTCCGAGCGGTACCAGACGGTCACGCTGGTCGAACGAGATGAGTTGCCGGACAGTCCGATACAGCGCCGCGGGATTCCGCAGGGCCACCATCTGCACGGGCTGCTCAGTCGCGGCTCACAGGTGATGGAGCAGCTGTTCCCTGGCTTGCTAGACGAGCTCGCAGCTGCGGGCGCGCAGGTCATCGACGACGGTGATCTCTCCCGGATCTACACGCGCATCGGCCCCTACGGCGTCAACCGTCGGCACAAGTTCACCGATCCGGCCGCATTGGTGACCTACCAGGCCACTCGCCCCCTACTGGAATACCAACTCCGGCAGCGGGTCGGGGCGCTGGCGGGTGTACGGCTGCTCGACGGGCACGACGTCGTCGCGCCGACCGCGCCCACCCCCGACCGCATCACCGGCGTCCTGGTGGCCGACCGGACCACCGGCATCAGCACCGTCCTGGAGGCTGACCTGGTGGTCGATGCGATGGGCCGAGCTGCACGCACCCCGGCCGTGCTGGACGAACTGGGCTATGGCCGGCCGCCCGAGCTCCGGTCACCGGTTCGCGGGGCCTACTTCAGCCAGTTCCTGACGCTTGCGGGCACCGAACTCTCCGAGCGGCTGGTCCTGGTGCGCCCCGGCGCGGACCAGCGGATCGGCGGACTCATCGCCTACGAACACGACGCCTGGGTGCTGACCCTCGGCGGCGACGATGGCGAAACGCCGCCCGCCGACCTGCACGGAATGCTGGCGCTGGCCGAACAGTCCCTCCCGGCCCACGTCCTGGTGGCACTCCGATCAGCCAGTCCGCTGAGCGACGTCACGGTCTTCCACCATTCCGGAGCGCGCTGGCGACGCTACGACCAGATGTCCCGATTGCCGGCCGGCCTATTGGTCATCGGAGACGCGCTGTGCACCTTGAACCCCACCCACGGCCAGGGCATGACGGTGGCTGCGCAGCAGGCCCTGGCCCTGCGCGACGCCCTGACCGGCCCGGAGGACGAGCTACCGCGGCGCTTCTTTCGGGCGGCCGCCGACGTCATCGGCCCGACGTGGGCGATGAACCGGTCCGGCCAACAGCGCACGCCGTCACCCGGCCGGCCACCACGTTCGTTGTCCAAGCGCTTGACGAACTGGACCATGACCAGGGCAATGCAAGCCGCCGAGCACGACATCGTGCTCACCGAGCGGATGCTTCGAGTCAGCCACCTCGTCGACCCTCCGACCCGCCTGCAGGACCCGGCGTTGCTGGGGCGCGTCCTGGTCAGCAGTCTGCGCCGTACGTAGTGCGGCGGCGCAGCCCCCTTGGGCGCCGTGGCGAACCAGGAAACGTCGTCATGACGTCGCTGGCACGCGACACACCACCAAGATGACGAAAATGCGCGTTTGCCGGCCGATTGGAGGAGCAAACTAGACAGATCACACCGGTTTCGATCGGAGGGGCAGTCATGAGCGACCTGACACACGACCTCGAGTGGCCCAATCTGTCAGGAGAGGTCCGGTTTCGCCGTGACGGTGACCGATTGTGCGTCGCCCACGCGACACCGGTGATGTGGTTCGCCCGTCATACCCTCGAGTGCTGTCGCGCCGACCCCGACGTCGGGCTGAGTTTCGACGGCAAGCTGGTGACCGTCCACGCGGCCAACGGGCGGTGGGTGTGGAGGCTGACCGGCCGCAGTCGGTGCTACCGCCACGGACCCAACGTCGAGCCGCTCGTCATGGTCGAAGGCATTTGGCCCGACTGAGCAGCGGACCCGCCCGACGGACCCCATTGTGGCACTCCGTCTTTCCGGGTGTCGTGGCGACATCCTAGCGGTGAATCCCAAATGTACTGCCATGGAACATCATTGGCGACTGGATGCGCATTCGTCCTGGTGGGCGATTCAACTCCGCCGGGCCCGGTAAGCACTACCGCTGCACGGGCGGGGTTGGCGTTGGTAATATGCGTCCGTCGTCATCAATGCCACTGTGCGTTTTCTCGGGAGGTGATCACCTGATGCTCGGTGAACCTCCAAGTCCGAAAACCCGCTAGCCCCTGGCAATTTCCTGCCGGCTAGCGGGCAGTCTCCTGTGCTCTTCGCCACCGAGTGGGCCGCCGTGCGGTCGGGCCGCCGACTCGTGGTGATACCTGCTCACTCGTCATGGCGGGGCGCGATCGTTCGTCCCCACGCTCGGCCCGGGAAGGGAATGCTCTGATGATGTCGCGTGCATTTGGTGGATCAAATGCGACCGGAGGGACGTTGCGCCGCCGCGAAGGCACACGGGCACAACGGGTGTCAGCGCTGCGCGGGGTGCAGCGCGCGGTCGTCTCGGTGGCGGCCCTGGTGGGCGCGCCGGTGACCAATCAGGCCGGTGAACGGGTCGGCAAGGTGATCGACCTGATCGCCCGCATGCATTCGGAGGACCGCTACCCGCCGCTGAGCGGGATCCTGATCCGGGTGGGGTCCCGACGCAGCTTCCTGCCCGCGGACGCGATCGGCGAGATAACCCAGCGGGCCGTGCAATTGCGAACTGCCCGAATGGATCTGAGAGATTTCGTCCGCCGGCCCGGCGAAGTGTTGCTGGCCGAGGACATCCTCGACCACCAATTGATCGACTTGGAGGGCCGCCAGGTGCTGCGCGCCGCGGACCTGTATCTCGCCCCGATGGGCGGGCAATTCCGGCTGGTCGGCCTCGACGTGGGGTTCGCCACGTTGCTGCGCCGGCTCGGCCCGCGGTTCTGGCGCGGACGCCCCACCCCCGAGCGGGTCATCGACTGGGACGCGGTCGCCCCGTTCGGAGAGGTCACCTCGACTCCGGCGGCGGTTCAGCTGCGCACCACCGACGACAAGTTGCGACGGCTGGCGCCATCGGATCTGGCCGATCTGCTCGAGGACCTCGCCCGACCGGCCCGCCAACAGTTGTTGGAGCGGCTCGGACCCGACACGGCCGCGGATGCGTTGGAGGAGATGGAACCCGAGGAGTTGGAGGCGCTGCTGCGCGAGGCGCCGACCGAGCGGGCCGCGGCCCTGGTGGCGGCGATGGAACCCGACGAAGCCGTCGACGCGCTGCGCGACCTGTCCAGCGGGGAACGCAACGACATCCTGGACCGCATGCCCGACGAGGCGGCCGAGGAATTGACCACCCTGTTGACCTACCCCGAGGACACCGCCGCGGGCTTCATGACCACCGTCCTGGCGCGGGCGTCGGTGAACGACACCATCGGCGAGGTCGAACGCATCGTCGCGGGATTTCACGAACACCGCGCCGAGATCGACGGGGTGCTGATGTACGACGACGAGGGCTACCTCGTTGCCGACCTGCCCTTGTTCGACCTGATCGCCTACCCCGACGACCAGACCGTGGGCGCCGTGCTGGACGCCGAGGGCCACCCACCCCCGCTGACGGTGCGCGCCGACGCGGGCGTCGCCGAGGTCGCCCATCAACTGGTCCGGACCCGGCGCGCGTCGCTGCTGGTGGTCGACGCCGACGACCGACCGATTGGCCGCATCCTGGCCGACGACGTCCTCGATGCCCTACTACCCGAGCGGGGCCGCTTCCACTTCCCGAGGTTGCTCTCATGACCGAACACCGCATCGAGCCGCGTTCCGTCGACCACCTCGACGCCGCCCCACCACCCCGGGGCACCCCGGTCGGGTGGCGAGCGCGCGCCGCGGCGATCGCCTCGCGCATCCCCGGCGGCCCCAAGCTGCTTACGTACGTGGCGATCGCCGGTCCCGGGCTGATCGCCGCCAACGCCGGCAACGACGCCGCCGGCATCGCGACCTACTCCAGCGCCGGCTCCCAATACGTCTACCGCACCTTGTTCTTCATGGTGCTGGTCACCATCGCCTTGGTGCTGGTTCAGGAGATGTCGGTGCGGCTGGGCACCTTCACCGGCAAGGGGATCGCCGCGCTGATCCGCGAACAGTTCTCGCTGCGGCTGACCGCCGTCGCCCTGGTGTGCGTGTTGTTGGCCAACACCGGGCTGGTCGTCAGCGAGTTCGCCGGCATCGGAGCCGCGTTCGAGCTGATCGGGGTCAGCCGATACCTGGTGATTCCGGTTGCCGCAGTGTTGATCTGGGGACTCGTCCTGTTCGGGTCCTACCGCTACGCCGAGCGGATATTCCTGATCTTGTCGTTGGCGTTCTTCGCCTACCCCGTCGCCGCGATCCTCGGACACCCGGACTGGAAGGACGTCGCCACCAACCTGGTCATCCCCCACTTCGACTTCTCCCGGGACTTCCTGCTGCTCGGCGTCGCGCTGATCGGGACGACGGTGTCGCCGTACATGCAGTTCTACGCCGCCGCCGGCGTCGCCGACCGAGGCGCCGGGCCGGCCAACTACCGATCCGTGCGCCTCGACGCCGTCACCGGGGCGCTGTTCGCGTGCGTCATCTCGATCACCATCATCATCGCCACCGGGGCCACCATCGGCGGGCGCGGGCCACTGGATTCGGCGCAGGAGGCAGCTGAGGCGCTGCGCCCCGTCGCGGGCAACGGGGCCGAGGTGCTGTTCGCGATCGGCCTGCTGGGGGCCAGCGCCCTGGCCGGTGCGGTGGTACCGCTGTCGAGCAGCTACGCGATCAGCGAAGCCGTCGGCGTGGAACGCTCGGTGTCGCGCCGCTTCACCGAAGCACCACTGTTCCTGGGCCTGTTCACTCTTCAGGTCGTGCTCGGCGCCGCCGTGGCCCTCACTCCGGTCAACCTCATCAGCCTGCTCATCGGCACCCAGGTGCTGCAGGGCCTCGTCACCCCCGTGGTCCTGATCTACCTCCTGATCCTGACCAATCGCCGTTCGGTGCTCGGCTCGGCCACCAACCGGCCGGCCTTCCGGATCGCCGCCACCATTGCCGTCGTGGCCGTCAGCGCGATGTCGCTGCTGCTGCTCGCCACGACCGTGCTGGGGTGGTTCGGGCTCATCTGAGGGCAGCTCGAAAACGCCAGGGACGGCTGGGGCTAGGTCAGCGGCTGCTCACTCACGGCATCGCGGCCGCGGCGGTCACGATGCCCGGCTAGCTCACCATTGACGCGTAGGTCGGCTGGCAGCAGGACGTCGCACAACGCGGTGATCTCCCTATCTGACAAATGCTCTGGGCGCACCCGCGACATCATCTGCTGTAGCTGCCACCGCAGGTGCAGTGAGCGCTCAGGGGTCAGAAGGTCATATCCGGCAGCGATGGGGTCGTCCGCCCGCGCGAGTTCCGTGTCATCCAACAATTTGCACCGTGACTTCCTCGTGGGGTCACACGCGGCATTGAAGGACACGGCAACGGTTCGTCGTCAAATCTCACGAACTATTCGGACCCAAACCGGGTTTGGATGGCGAGGAGGGACCGCGGGCCCCGCCACACGGGGCACGGCGGCTGCTCCAACTGATTGCTCTCCGCGATCGGCAACGGCCACAATCACTGCGTGGTGGTGATCCCCGCGTGGGTCTGGCGAGGCGGCGCAGTGTTCAGGACGGTCGGCGTCGGACTTGCCGCGGGTGTCTTCTTTGGCGCGCTCGGGTTTGCCGAGTCAGGGTCTGTCGCGGCGCTCATCGCCCTTGTCGTCCTCGGCCCCTTCGTCTTCGGGATCCCGATGGCTCGTCGGATGGCCCGCTTCTGGCCGGGAGCCAAGCTGCTCAGCGGCAAGGATCGGGTAGCGGTGGTTCGAGCGACCCGGCGTGGCCACAACATCGGTGAGGCACGCCTGGCGCAGGCTGTCATCGAATACAGCAGCGGGTTGCGTGACGCGCACGATCACGCTCGCCGGTATCGGTGGGTGCTTCCGTTGGTCGCCGCGCTATCGCTGATCCTCGCGTCGACCGACAGCTTCTTCGGGCCGATCCGACTAGCCCTGGTGTCATGGCTGTGGGTCGCGATCATCGTCGTGGAACTGTGGTGGTGGCCCAGGAGAAGGGCCGACCTGCTATCCAACGCCGAACGGGCGGAGGCGCAGGCTCAGCAGGTGGCAACCTGACGGTCGGACAACGGGTCGTCCGTACCAGACTGCCTGTCGGTCGGCTCGTCATGACCGTCATCGAACTACGAACATCGTCGCCGCCACGACGACGGAAACGCCGCTGAGCTGAGTGCGCCCGAAGGGATTCGAACCCCTAACCTTCTGATACTTTCCTGGTGTCCACGCCAGTCCATACCCGTCCGTTAGTTCGTTGCGGTGCAATAGCATTCATGCAATCACCGTCCACGCCAGTCCACGCGAATCCGCGCCAGTCGCTGGCGTTTATGTCGGGAAAGTGTCGGATGACCACCGGCGGGCCCGCCCGCCAAGGGTGTCCACCAAAAGGACACCCTTCCGTCGCCGTCCGATGATCAGCCGCTCATCCAAGGCGCAGCCACGAATGAACAGGTGCGTCGAGCCGCGCGCGAAGCTGCTCATTCTCGGAACGCTGGCTGCCGCGTCGAAAAAGGGGTCGTGGTCGGCACCGCCGGCGTGCTGGAATAGCACCCAACGAGAGGCAGGTCGTGCCATGGGCGAGCGACTAGAGCAGGCGTTGTCAGAAGCTGCCAAGATCGAACTGAGGGCTCTTGGACCAGGCGGCCGCAGAAGCCGAGGCTGCCCGCGACGAGGACCAGGACGCGCCGCTGCCGCCACACGTGAAGGTGAGCCGGCCGAACCTGGCGCGCAGCCGGGTATTGGAAGTGCGGCTCAACCCTGAGGAATACGAAGCGCTCGAGCGTTTGGCCAAGGGGCGAGGACTGCCAATGCGGACGATCGCACGGGCGTTACTGCTGAGGTGGCTCGACGGGCAAGCCGAGCAACCGTGACGATGGACAACGACGAACTGCGAGCCCTCATGGACGAGGAGGCACGCGCTGCCGAGGTGGCCGCCGATGAGCCAGACGACGGCGCGCCGCTGCCCGCTCACGTGACCGTGAGCCGGGCGAATCGGGCCCGGGGCCAGTCGGAGCACCCGTGACACCAGCACGCGCCCGCAGCGCGTCGCCCGAGCTCAAACGAATCCACGCAGAGGGCCAGGCCGCCGACGTCGGCGCGGCGCACCGGTACCGCGGGCACCTCGTGCTCGCGGCGGTCTGAGGCGGAGGGTACCGGCGGTGCTCGATGACGCGATCCGCCAACTGGCCGTGCAGACCGGCGATGAGTGGCGCGAAACGGCCGTGCTTCACGCGAAGCTCACAACTCGTTCTCGCCGAGTCGATGCGGTCCGTCGTGCCTAACCGGGTTCTGATTCATCGACGTCCGACTCGAGCTCGCGCATGCTGAATCGCGAATCGCCGAGCGCCGACATTGCCCGCGCCACATCGAGAGTCAGTAAGTCATCGATCTGCTGCGCCGAGAGTCGGATATTGCCGTCGACTGCACGTCGCACGACTTCGTCGCGGAGTTCCTTCCGCGCGAGCACGTGGTTTTCGACATCAGCGGCGAGGGCGGCGTTGAGTCGGCGCCGCGCCGGCCAATCCCGGATCGTTCGGAGCACAACCACGGCGGCGACAATCCCCACTCCGAGCACGAACTCCATCGGGTTCGAGTAGCGGATGCTTTCGACGGTCGTGATGGTGTCCTGGGTCGCGTTGTTCTCATCCAGGTATCGCGAGACGGCTGGCGCGAGGATCGCGGCGGGTATCGCCACCGAACCGCGTCGGCCAAACATGGGCCCTCCCCACGCGTCGGCGGCAAACAGGTATTCGTCATACTCGCTGTCCGTGATCCAGCCAGTCGGACGGCGCAAGATCGCCCACTCGGCTTCAGCGACCACAGCACGGAATTGCAGCTCGCCGGCGAACTGGCAGACCGTATCGAGGTCGTCGACAACTTGGCGGATCACTTCTACGGGCGCCCCCGCACCAAGGTCGACAGTTACCTCTACTCGACGTGCCATGCGGGCATGGTAGCGAGCCCACGGACTGCCGCCCGTCAACGCACAGTTTTGCCCGACGTCCACGCCGGAGTTGTGGGCTGCCAACCTTGGCGCGGATCTCGTCGTCGACCGTTTTAACATCGAGCAGCATCGGCGCGCCACCAAGAGACTGGCTCAGAGGCCCGCAACGCTCGACGGGATGTCGCGCCGCAACCACCAGACCACCGGACCCATGTTCATCCGCCGCGGCGGGGAGTATCGCGATCCTGACGGCCACCTGGCCGCGGCCCTCGGGGCGCTCTGCATGGCGGTCGGCGAGCTCACCGCACAGCGCACAGCGCGGATCCAAGACCGGCCCGTCACGGCGCCGTGCCTGGTCGATCAGCTCGCCGAGGCGCTCGCGGGGCAGCAGGGCACCGGCAGAGGCGGGGCGGCCCGCTCGTTGCCTCTCGTGTGGGTCGACGCCGCCGACCTGCTCAACGGGATCGACGTCGCTTTGAGTGCGTGGGACCGCGGATTGCCGCCAGCCCGGATCCCGCTGGACCCCACGCCGACCACGACGGCCGACCACCTTCGCGCGCTGACAGGCCGGGCGTGGCGGCCGCAAGACTTGGCCCGCATAGAGAAGCTGACCGCGGCGCTGACCGAGTGGACGACCGCCATCGAGGCGCTACTCGATCCGCCGTCACGGATGTACCTGTCGGCACCCTGCCCGGTGTGCGGTGAGTCGTTCACCCACCCTACGGACAGGGCCGGCGAACAGGTACGGGTGCCGGTGCTCACGGTCGACGCGATGAATGGCGCCGAATGCCTTGCACGCGAAGCGTTCTGGGCACCAACGCTGTTCGGATACCTGTCGACGGTGCTCGATGAGTAGACCGCGGACGTGCCCGAGTAGTGATGGATTCGGCATCGACCAAGTTTCGGAGCCCTATTCCAACGACTTTCGGGAGTCGGAAAGGTAATCGAGATCCAGGCTTTCGGTGGATAAGACGCGCGACAACGGAAAGTCGTCCACCACCGCAAGTTCGGCACTTACGGAGTCCACGAAACCCCCGAAGAGGCCCTTCGTGGCAGCGACGGCCTCACATTGCAGAGCCCATGCCTCAGCGAGATACTGCCAAGCGTAATACTTCTCGGTCGGAGTCCGTTCCTCCTTGAGGAGGTACTCTGCATAATTGTTGACGTGCTTCGCGAGATCTCCACTTGATGGAGGTTGCAAGTTTCGTGGGGCGTCGCCATCCCCTTCGTCGTCGAATTCCATTGAGGCTAAGCCTGGTTCAAGAATGACGATGAGTGTCAGTTCGTATGGCGGCTTCGTCCAGTCCTCGCACGCCACTCTGAACGAGTGCACACCGGTGAGTGCGCGTCCTAGTGGAGAGGTCTCCTTGCGGGCCTTGGATTGGAGTGCCTTCTGCAACGGGATAAGGCATTCGGAAACCTCGTCAGGGTATGCGAATCGTCCGAACCGACGCGAGACCGAGAACGCGAATTCTCGGACCTCTTGGTCGGTCTCCACCCCAGCGACGCGGTGGCAACCAAGTAGTGCTGTCTTGAACACGGTCGTGATGGCGTCAAGGTCCGCAAAATAGTCGGACCCAATCCTCGGCAGCGCAACGAACTGAGTTCGTTTGCCGGAAGCTGCCTCTCGCAGATCTTCTGGGTGTTCAATCCGGACAACGGGAGCGATCTGGACGCGATCACGGTGAGGCAGTGAGGCATCGCAGGATTGGCTGACAATGACCGCACCGTCGGCTGTGTCCACTGGGAGCGGCGTCCATTCATGGTCGAACACAAATGCCTTCGCGCTCGTGAAGACATCGCCCTGCCGCCATTGGCGGCATGAGTCGGCGAGTTCAGGCCGCAGCCGAGACTTTGCCGCGTCGGGATCACCAACCGTGAGCCCGAGTAGGGCTAGGACCCTCCCCATACCCCACACAGCTATGCGCCGACTTCACCCACCTGCACACGCAGGGGATCACGGGTCGCTCCAACTAAACGCTCGGCACCGAACGGTGCGCCCCACGTCGGGCCTGTGGACTGTTCTCGACGGAGGCGGTCGACGACGCTCAATCCGTCAGGCCCGACCTGCAGAAGTCGGGCGCGGACCATGTCGGGCTCCGAATGGGGAACCTCAGCGTTGATGGCTCGAACAACCGCCGAAAACGCCCGCAAGCGGCGAGCGTTCGACTCATTGAGCCGTCCACCGTTGGCCCACATGTGCACGGCGCGACGTGAGACTCCGAAGACCTTGCCCAATTGGTCCCACGTAAGCCCAGAATGGTCCTTTATCCACACAACCTCGTCTCGGTCGCTCCGCGAGTCGACTCGACTAGTTCGCGATGCGACCAGCACCGCGGTTCGCTGCGTTGCCGGAGCGAATTCGCCACGGTCAGTGCGCCTTTCGACACCAGGTGGAGTGAGGGAACCGTATGGACCGCCAATGGATGTGCCAGTTAAGCCGCCAAAGACAGCGAGACCAGTCAACAGAATCGATGCTCCCGCCTTTCGGGCGTGCGGCCATTGCTGATCATCCGCATAGGCGGTCGGTGCGCTGGTTCCGAACTTGCTGAATTTGTACTCAGCAATAGGGTTGCGATGGTCGGCAACCGAAGAAGTCACTGCGCACCTCCAAAAGCAACGAGGAAATTCTCGGTCACTGCCCAGCGAAAAAACTGATACGCCCGCAGCGCCAAATCGCGGACCTCCTCATAGATGTTGCCGTCGATCTGTGTACCTGGCGTGAACTCATGAAATGAGTCCATGTCGAGTATCCACGTCGGGTATCCGTATGACGGACCGGGGTTTTCGATGCTAGTGCCTTCTGGGAGTAACCCCCATCGCGCCAGGAATGATGCGCTGTCCGGAAAGTTGTAGCGGGCCTCGGTCAGCGCGGAGACTAACGGAGCAGCCTCGTCCTGGCACATCGAGATGCCAAGAACCTCGGGTCGCAGCAAATCTGGCAACTTATCCAGTTGCTCTCGCGCAGTGAGTTGGTTGATGTAGCGCACTCCGAGTCGTTCGATATACGGCACCGGGACATGCTGGTTCAGGGCATCCCAGGCGTCGGTGAGTCGCTGAGCAAAATCTCTCCGCCGAACGTACTGGGAGGTGTCGATGCTCAGGAAGGTGCCGCAGAAGGTGATCTGCCAGGCACGATCTCCGCTAATCAGCCGCCAAAGGCGGGTGGGGCTGCGGCTTTCGCTGAGACCTTCCGAAGTGATGGTCACGCCAATTTCGTGTCCCACCTCCATCAGCGGGTACTGGTCGGCGAGTGCCTCGGCAATACTCGTCGCCACCGCGTCCTCGTTGGTCGAGAATCGCGTTAGGTGGGGAAACTTGACCTGCGCAATCGTGCGCACAAGCGGTGCCGACGGTAGCGGCACGTTGCCGCTGTCGGGGTCTCGAAACGCAAAAGGGTGAGCGGTTGTCGCCATGCTTCACACTGTACTTCACACCCACGACACGGAGTAACAAATGGACAACCGCGTGGCAATCAAGGGTACCGCGTCAAACAGTGGCAGAGCTACCCCCAGCAAACACGCATGGCGCCTCTATTCCCACTGTCGGTCAACCAGCGGAACTGTCGACTAGCTCCGCGAACGCGTACCTGACCGGCATGGGCGCGGTGACTCAGGCGAAGCGACTGCGGCTGATCCTGACCGGCATGTTCGGGATGGCCGTTCGGTTCGACGTGCTCGCAATCAATCCGATCCGCGAGACGAAGACGACCATGACCGCGCGCCGGCCGGTGCGCGCTGCGACGCCTGCGGAGTTCGCGCAAATCAGGGCCGCAGTCGCGGAGTACTGCGGCCGCGAGCGGCCGGGCCCTCGCGACGGTGCGGCGCGGCTGCTGGTGGCGTTCGTCGAATGCTTGGCCGCGACCGGTGGTCGGCCGAACGAGGTTCTCGCGATCGAATGGCCTGACGTTGACCTGCTGGCGGATCCGCCGGTGCTCACGATCACGGGCACGCTGATAGATCACGGCCGGATCGCCGGCCGGCCATTGCATAGACAGGACAAACGCAAAGGTGGCGCTCCACCGCACACAGTTGTGTTGCCGCGATTCGGCGTCGACGCGTTGACGGCGCTAGTGGCGGATACAGGCGGCCTGGCCGGTCCGGTGTTCGTGACCCGTTCGGGTGGTTGGGTATCTCTGGCGAACATGCGGCGCGCTTTGCGGGCTGCGCTG
>JAHFVB010000013.1:0-4391 GCA_023264755.1 Mycobacterium sp.
GTCAACCCGCTCGCGCTCGAGGAGTTCGCCGCGCTGGAGGAGCGCTACAACTTCCTGTCCACCCAGCTGGAGGACGTCAAGGCGGCCCGCAAGGACCTGCTCGACGTCATCAGCGACGTCGACGATCGCATCCTGCAGGTCTTCGCCGAGGCCTATGCCGACGTGGAACGGGAGTTCACGCAGGTATTCGCCACGCTCTTCCCGGGCGGTGAGGGCCGGCTGCTGCTGACCGACCCCGACAACATGCTGACCACCGGCATCGAGGTGGAGGCCCGACCGCCGGGAAAGAAGATCAAGCGCTTGTCGCTGCTGTCGGGTGGGGAGAAGTCACTGACGGCGGTGGCCATGCTGGTGGCCATCTTCCGGGCCCGGCCCTCGCCGTTCTACGTGATGGACGAGGTCGAGGCCGCGTTGGACGACGTCAACCTGCGCAGACTGATCAGCTTGTTCGAGCAGCTGCGCGAGGTTTCCCAGCTGATCGTCATCACCCACCAGAAGCCCACCATGGAGATCGCCGATGCGCTCTACGGCGTCACCATGCGCGATGACGGCATCACGACGGTGATCTCCCAGCGCATGCGTGGCCAGGAGCTTGCGGCGGGGCCGGACCGCAGCGACCGGGGGGAATCGATGGTCACCACCGCCACCTAGCTCGGCGGGACCGACGGGGTGGCAAACGGCCGCTCCAGAGCCTGAGACAATGACCGGGTGTCGCAAGGTTTGTGGATCGCGCTTGCGATCATCGCCGTTCTGCTCGTCGCCGCGCTGATCTTCGGGTTGGTGCGCTATCGCAGGCACCAGGTCAGCCTGTCCAAGCCGGAGCCGGACAAGTCGATCGACCGCTCCGGCGGCTACACGGCGGCTGGGGGCATCAGCTTCAGTCAGGCGACCCAGACCCCGGTCCGGCCGCCGGCCCAGACCCCGGCCCCGCCGCCGGAGCGGCTGGACACCAGTGGACTGCCTGCGGTCGGAGACGATGCGACGGTTCCGCGCGATGCGCCCAAGCGGTCGATCTCCGAGGTCCAGCTTCCCGACCTCGAACCGGTGGTGGCCATCCCGGAGGTGCTACCCAGCCCGCCGCCGGTGTCCGACATCGACGTCATCGCGCCCACGGAAGGCCGTTTGGAGCGGCTGCGCGGGCGGTTGGCCAAGTCGCAGGGCACCCTCGGTCGCAGCATGCTCGGCCTGCTCGGCGGTGGCGACCTCGACGAAGAGTCCTGGGAATCGATCGAAGACACACTGCTGGTCGCCGACCTCGGCCCGACCGTCACCGAGTCGGTGGTGGCCGCGTTGCGGGCCGGGATGGCCAGTGCCAACGTGCGGACCGAGGCGGAGGCGCGCACCGTGCTGCGCAACGTGTTGATCGCCGAATTGCAGCCAGGGTTGGACCGTTCGATCAAGGCCCTGCCACACGAGAACAAGCCGTCGGTACTGCTCGTCGTCGGCGTCAACGGAACGGGTAAGACCACCACCGTCGGCAAATTGGCGCGGGTGCTGGTCGCCGACGGGCGGCGGGTGGTATTGGGTGCCGCCGACACCTTCCGGGCCGCTGCCGCCGACCAGTTGCAAAGCTGGGGATCGCGGGTCGGCGCGGAGGTCGTGCGCGGGGCCGAGGGGGCGGACCCGGCGTCGGTGGCCTTCGATGCCGTCGACAAGGGCATCGCGGCGGGCGCCGACGTCGTCGTCATCGACACCGCGGGCCGGTTGCACACCAAGACCGGCCTGATGGACGAACTCGGCAAGGTCAAGCGCGTGGTGAGCAAACGCGCGGCGGTCGACGAAGTGTTGCTGGTGCTGGACGCGACGATCGGGCAGAACGGACTGGCGCAGGCCCGGGTGTTCGCCGACGTCGTCGAGATCACCGGCGTGGTGTTGACCAAGCTCGACGGAACGGCCAAGGGCGGGATCGTCTTTCGCGTTCAGCAGGAGCTCGGGGTCCCCGTCAAGCTGGTCGGGCTCGGGGAGGGCCCGGATGATCTGGCTCCGTTCGAGCCAGGGGCCTTCGTCGACGCACTGCTGGGCTGACGGGCCGGGCCAGGGTCGGTTCTCCGCGGCGCGCGAGGCCCTGACGTGGCACTTAACGCACACGAAATGAAATCACCCGATCCGTTCACGTGAGCGAAACACGGGCGCGCCATTGCCGAAACAACCACTCAGCATTGTTCTGGCCTAGGTCAACGGTGCCTACCGGTGGCATGGGCGAAGGAGGAATCGGCGAGTGGAGCATTATCCGATCTGGGATCAGCCGAATACCGGCGACACAGCATGGATGCTAGCGAGCTCGGCGCTGGTGTTGCTGATGACGCCGGGCTTGGCGTTCTTCTACGGCGGCATGGTGCGCGCCAAGGGCGTGCTCAACATGCTCATGATGAGCATCAGCGCCATGGGCATCGTCACGGTGCTGTGGGTGCTGTACGGCTTCTCGATGTCGTTCGGTGACGACACTGCGCATGTGGTCGGCAATCCCGCGCAGTTCTTCGGACTCAAGGGGCTCATCCACGGCAACGCGGTGGCCGCCGTGCCCGCGGATCCGGCGACCGGAACCGCGGCGGTCGACGCGACGAACCTTCCACTGCTCGGCACCATTCCGATGCTGGTCTTCGTCGCCTTCCAGCTGATGTTCGCGATCATCACCGTCGCCTTGATCTCCGGCGCCATCGCCGATCGCATGAAGTTCGGCGCCTGGATCGTGTTCGCCGTTCTGTGGGCGACCTTCGTCTACTTCCCCGTTGCGCACTGGGTCTTCGACTTCGACGTCAAGAACGCGGCAGGCGACGTCATCCACCACGGTGGCTGGATAGCGAACAACCTCAAGGCAATCGACTTCGCCGGTGGTACCGCGGTCCACATCAACTCCGGTGTGGCCGGCCTGGCGCTGTGCCTGGTGCTCGGCAAGCGCAAGGGTTGGCCCGGAACGCCGATGCGGCCGCACAACCTGCCGTTCGTGATGCTCGGCGCCGGTCTGCTGTGGTTCGGCTGGTACGGCTTCAACGCCGGTTCGGCGCTGTCCTCCGGTGGTACCGCTGCGACGACCTTCCTCACCACGACGGTCGCCACCGCGGCGGCCATGCTGGCCTGGTTGCTCACGGAACGCATTCGGGACGGCCACGCCACGACGCTCGGCGCGGCCTCGGGAATCGTGGCCGGCCTGGTCGTGATCACCCCGTCCTGTTCGTCGGTCAACGTGCTCGGGGCCTTGGCCATCGGCGCGATCGGCGGCTGCGTCTGCGCGCTCGCCGTCGGATTGAAGTTCAAGTTCGGCTTCGACGACGCACTCGACGTGGTCGGCGTGCACATGGTCGGTGGCCTCACGGGCACGCTGCTCATCGGCTTGCTCGCCACTCCGGAGGCGCCCGCCGCGGTCAAGGGCCTGTTCTACGGAGGCGGATTCGATCAGCTGTGGCGCCAGGCGGTCGGGGCCTTCGCGGTTCTTGGGTATTCATTCGTCGTTACGCTTATCTTGGCGTTGATCCTGAAGTACACCATTGGACTACGCCTTGACGAAGAAGACGAGGCCAACGGCGTCGACGAAGCCGAACACGCTGAAACCGGTTATGACTTTTCGACTGTCGGTAGCAGTTCAGTTCTCGGCCGCACCGTTTCGGAGGAATGAGGAAAATGAAGCTGATTACTGCCATCGTCAAGCCGTTCACGCTCGAGGACGTCAAGACCGGGCTCGAGCAGACCGGTATCTTGGGAATGACCGTCAGCGAGGTGCAGGGCTACGGCCGCCAGAAGGGCCACACCGAGGTGTACCGCGGCGCGGAGTACTCCGTGGACTTCGTGCCCAAGGTGCGGGTCGAGGTCCTTGTCGATGACTCCGCCGTCGACAAGGTGGTGGACGTCATCGTCCAAGCAGCCAGGACCGGCAAGATCGGTGACGGCAAGGTATGGGTCAGTCCGGTCGACACCGTCGTGCGCGTGCGTACTGGTGAGCGGGGGACCGACGCCATCTGACGCACCGATGATCTGACGTCGTCTGCCGGCGCGCAACGAGTTCCGTGATCAATTCCCAAACGCCGGGGGAGGACGAGCAGATGACAGATACGACACCAGATCCCGCCGCCGGGGCACCGCGATGGGAGGCCCCGCCGGCGGGATCGTCGCGTCCGGCGAAGGACCTGGCCAATGCCGCCGAGCAGCTACTGCGAGGCGGAGCGCGCCAACTGGACTCCGCCGCCCTGCGGGATGCGCTGCTGGACCTGCACGAGTTCTGGCTCACCACCAAGGCGACCGAGATCGGCATCACCGCCACCAGTGGGTTCGCCATCGTGGCCACGGGCGGGCTCGGCCGCGGCGAACTCCTGCCGTACTCCGACCTGGACCTGACGCTGGTTCACGACAACATGCCCCGCGACGTGGTCACCCAAGTGGCGGAGCTGCTGTGGTAT
>JAHFVB010000013.1:4401-8255 GCA_023264755.1 Mycobacterium sp.
CGTTGTGGGACGCCAACATTGCACTCGACCACAGCGTGCGGACCGTGCCCGAGGCGCTGCAGGTTGCGGGAGAGGACATCTCGGCCGGCCTCGCCATGCTCGACGCCAGGCACATCGCGGGCGACTCCGACCTGTCGGCGCTGCTGGTGGGTGGGGCGCGGCGCCAGTGGCGCACCGGAATCGCCTCGCGTTTCGAAGAACTCGTCGAACACACCAATGCCCGCTGGCAGCGCAGCGGTGAGATCGCCCACCGCGCCGAGCCCGACCTCAAGAACGGCCGCGGCGGGCTGCGCGACGTTCAACTGCTCAACGCACTTGCCATCGCGCAGTTGGCCGACGGCTATCCCAACCGGTCGCTGTCGTCTCCGATGGGCACGCTCGGCGACGCGCACCTGTCGCTGCTGAACGTGCGCACCGAGCTGCATCGCGTCTCACGCAAGGGCCGGGAGATGCTGCTGGCCCAGTTCGCCGACGAGATCGGCGCCGCGCTGCACATCGGCGATCGTTTCGACCTGGCGCGGGTGCTCAGCGACGCCGCCCGCACCATCAGCTACTACGTCGACGCCGGACTGCGCACAGCAGGGAATGCGTTGCCGCGCCGCGGGTTTGCGGTGCTGCGCCGCCCCGTGCGGCGACCGCTCGACGAAGGCGTCATCGAGTTCGGTGGCGAGGTCATCCTCGCCAGGGACGCGCGGCCCGAACGCGATCCCGGGCTGATCCTGCGGGTCGCCGCCGCGTCGGCGACCACCGGGCTGCCGATGGCCGGGTCGACGTTGAGCCGACTGGCGGCGGCAGCCCCGGAGTTGCGTACGCCATGGCCCCGTCAGGCACTCAAGGACCTGCTGGTGATGTTGGCGGCCGGACCGGCCACCGTCACCACGGTCGAGGCGCTCGATCGAACGGGGCTCTGGGGCCGACTCTTCCCGGAATGGGGTGCGGTCCGCGACCTTCCGCCGCGCGACGTGGTGCACATCTGGACGGTGGATCGCCATCTGGTCGAAACGGTCTCGCGGGCAAGTGCTTTCACGACCCGCGTCTCGCGTCCCGATCTCCTCCTGCTCGGTGCCCTGTGTCACGACATCGGTAAGGGGCGCGGCGGCGATCACAGCACCATAGGGGCCGACCTGGCCACTCAGATCGGTACCCGGCTTGGGCTGTGGCCGTCCGACGTCGAGGTGTTGTCCAAGATGGTCAGGTTCCATCTGTTGCTGCCCGACACCGCGACGCGCCGCGACCTCCAGGACCCCAAGACCATCGCAACGGTCGTGGAGGCGTTGGGTGGCGACTCCACGCTGCTCGAGCTGCTGCACGTGCTGGCCGAGGCGGATTCGCTGGCCACCGGACCCGGGGTGTGGGGCGACTGGAAGGCCTCGCTCATCGGCGATCTGGTCCGGCGTTGCCGCCTGGTCATGGCCGGTGAGCCGTTGCCTCACCCGGATCCCATCGAGCCACACCATCTCGAGTTGGCCGCAGATGGTGGCGTGCACGTCGAGCTGGTGCCGGCCGATGGCGCGCACGTCTTCCAGGTCACGATGATTGCGCCTGACCGTCGAGGCCTGCTGTCGAAGGCAGCTGGGGTGTTGGCGCTGAATTCGCTGCGCGTGCATTCGGCCTCGGTCAACAGTCACGAGGGGGTGGCCATCAACACCTTCGTCGTGTCCCCGCACTTCGGGGCCCCGCCGCCGCCCGAGTTGCTCCGGCAGCAGTTCGTCTTGGCCCTTGGCGGAGACCTCGACGTCATGGCGTCCCTCGAGCGCCGCGACCGCGACGCGGCGGCGACGAATGTGTCCAGGGCGGGCGAGATCCCGGCCGCGGTGCACATCAGCCACGTGCCGGCCCCGCCGCGCGTGCTGTGGTTCTCGGGCAGTTCCCCCGAAGAGTTCGTCGTGCAGATTCGTAGCCTCGATCGGCCCGGACTGTTGGCCCGGCTGACCGCCGTCATCGAGCGCGACGGTTTGGACATCGGCTGGGCGAAGGTCACCACCTTGGGTTCGTCGGTCATCGACGCATTCGGCGTCGTGGTCCCTGCGCTGCTCGCCGGCGACGGCAAGCTCGACCCGGCCAAGGCCCGCGAGCAACTCGAGCGCGACCTCTACGGGGTGTTGCCCGCCCCAGCGCCCAGCAAAGCCGCGTCCGAGGCAAGTTAGCGACGGCTGGTGCAGCGTCGGACGCGCCTGCGCGTGACGGGCGGCAGTGAGTGATCATTCCCGGGTGAGTCATCCCAGTCCTGGCCCCACCCCCGCCGGTCGCTCGCCGCACCGTGGGCCGGCTACCGAGGCGATGGCCAGCGCGGCGCTGCTGTTGCCGACTGTCGTCGCGTCCTTCATCCGCAGCACCGTGGTCTACCAGTTCGACGCCGGGGCGTCCTCGATGTTCCGGCCCGACGTCTGGAATTTGGCGCTGACTGCGGTGACCGACGGCTACTTCCTGGTGGTGGTGGCCCTGCTGGCGCGCACCGTCCGGGCCCGGGTCACGGCGGTGCTGCTGGGGCTGGTGGCCACCGCGCTCGACCTGGCGACGCTGGCCTTGGTCTACTACACCGACTACCGCGGCGTGACGCAGTGGATCAGCAATGTCGGGAGCGGGGTGGCCCTGGTGTCGTTCGTCGTGGCCTGGGGAGTCGCTCGCCGCTGCCGTCCCGCCTGGATCCTCGGGATGATCCCGACGGTCCTCATCGCGGTGTTGATCACCCTGTGCTACCAACTGCAGTGGACCACCGAGCTGCTGGCCGAGTGGCTCCTGCGCTGGTACGTCGGCTGGGGGCTCTGGGTGGGCGCATTCGTCCTGGGCTGTCTGTGCTGCTGGGCCTGTGAGGCCTGGTGGCCGACCCGGCCGCGTCCGAGCGGTCCGGCGGGTCCCGAAGGAGCCGTGGACGGGCGCAGCCGGACCGAATGACGTCGGAGGTCGGGATGGCGGTGACCAGCAGCCACGCCGCCCTGCAGGAGGGCGGACCGCTAGGCTTGTCGAGTGTTTGAATCCCTATCCGACCGGTTGACCGGAGCCCTGTCGGGGCTTCGTGGCAAGGGGCGGTTGACCGACGCCGACATCGACGCGACCACCCGTGAGATCCGACTGGCCCTGCTGGAGGCCGACGTCTCGCTTCCGGTGGTGCGGGAGTTCGTCACTCGAGTCAAGGCCCGAGCCAAGGGCGCCGAGGTCTCGGGCGCGCTGAATCCGGCCCAGCAGGTCGTCAAGATCGTCAACGACGAGCTCGTCGGCATCCTCGGCGGCCAGACGCGCCGACTCGCGTTCGCGAAGACTCCGCCCACGGTCATCATGCTGGCAGGTCTGCAGGGCTCCGGTAAGACGACGCTGGCGGGCAAGCTGGCGCGCTGGCTGCGGGAGCAGGGCCATACCCCGCTGCTGGTCGCGTGCGATCTGCAGCGCCCCGGTGCCGTCAACCAGCTTCAGGTCGTCGGTCAACGCGCCGGAGTGCAGGTCTTCGCGCCGAATCCCGGGGTGTCGCCGGGTGGGGCCGACATCGCCGAGATGAAGGCCGGGGACCCCGTCGCCGTGGCCGCTGCCGGCCTGGCCGAGGCCAAGGCCAAGCACTTCGACGTGGTCATCGTCGACACCGCCGGTCGTCTCGGCATCGACGAAGAACTGATGAGCCAGGCGGCCGCCATTCGCGATGCCGTCCAGCCCGACGAGACGCTGTTCGTCCTCGACGCGATGATCGGTCAGGACGCCGTCACCACGGCGGACGCCTTCCGCGAGGGCGTCGGCTTCACCGGCGTGGTGTTGACCAAGCTCGACGGTGACGCCCGCGGTGGCGCGGCGCTGTCGGTTCGCGAGGTCACGGGCGTGCCGATCCTGTTCGCGTCGACCGGCGAGAAGCTCGAGGACTTCGACGT
>JAHFVB010000013.1:8265-21716 GCA_023264755.1 Mycobacterium sp.
CGTCTTCCACCCCGATCGCATGGCCAGCCGCATCCTCGGCATGGGCGACGTGCTGTCGCTCATCGAGCAGGCCGAGCAGGTCTTCGACCAGCAGAAGGCCGAGGAGGCCGCCGCCAAGATCGGTTCGGGTGAGCTCACGCTGGAGGACTTCCTCGAGCAGATGCTGATGATCCGCAAGATGGGTCCCATCGGCAACCTGCTGGGCATGCTGCCCGGCGCGGGCCAGATGAAGGATGCCCTGGCCGCCGTCGACGACAGCCAACTCGACCGTGTGCAGGCCATCATCCGCGGCATGACGCCGCAGGAGCGCGCCGATCCCAAGATCATCAATGCGTCGCGGCGGCTGCGCATCGCCAACGGCTCCGGCGTCGCGGTCTCCGAGGTCAACCAGCTGGTCGACAGGTTCTTCGAGGCGCGCAAGATGATGTCGTCGATGGCCGGTCAAATGGGAATGCCATTCGGCCGCAAGACTTCTGCGCGCAAAGTGGCAAAAGGAAAGAACAAGCAAGCCGGGAAGAAGGGACGCAAGTCCGGAGCCGGCCCCACGCCGCCGAAGACGCGCAATCCGTTCGGAATGGACCCTAGCGCGCTGCCCGCCGGATTCCCCGACTTGTCGAACATGCCCAAGGGACTCGACGAGCTTCCGCCGGGCTTGGCCGACATCGACCTGTCGAAGCTGAAGTTCCCCGGCCAGAAGTAAGCGTGGCGCTACACGTTCGCGGCCGCGGGCTGCCCGACGGCGAGCCCGTCGAATGGTGGATCGTCGACGGGCTGCTCAGCGCGGAGCCGGTAGCCAACGCCGACACCGTGTTCGGCGCCGACGGGGGAGCCGGCTGGATCGTTCCCGGACTGGTCGACGCACACTGCCACGTCGGGCTCGGGGAGCACGGTGCCACCGAGCTCGACGAGGCGATCGACCAAGCCCGTACCGAGCGGGACGCCGGCGCGCTGCTGCTGCGCGACGCCGGTTCGCCGGTGGACACACGCAGCCTCGACCAGCACGCCGACCTTCCGACGATCATTCGCGCGGGGCGACATCTGGCCCGGCCGAAGCGGTATTCGCGGGGTTTCGCCATCGAGCTCGAGGACGAGTCGCAGCTGCCCGACTACGTTGCCGAGCAGGCCCGGTTCGGCGACGGGTGGGTCAAGCTGGTGGGGGACTGGATCGACCGCAGTGTCGGCGATCTCGCACCGCTGTGGTCCGACGAGGTGCTACGCCGTGCCATCGACGCCGCACATGCCAACGGCGCCAGGGTGACTGCGCACGTCTTCGGGGAGGAGGCGTTGCCCGGGTTGATCGGCGCGGGCATCGACTGCATCGAGCACGGCACCGGGCTGACCGACGACACGATCGCGGCGATGGTCACACATGGCACCGCGCTGGTGCCGACGTTGATCAACATCGAGAACTTTCCCGGCATCGCCGATGAGGCAAGCAAGTATCCGACCTACGCCAAGCACATCCGGGAGCTGTACGCGAGCTGCCACCAGCGGGTGGCCGCAGCTCACGAGGCCGGCGTCCCGATCTACGCCGGCACCGATGCCGGCAGCATGGTCGCCCACGGCCGCATCGCCGACGAGGTCGATGCGCTCAAGCGCGTCGGACTGAGTCCGACGGCCGCGCTGGGTGCGGCGTGCTGGGATGCCCGCGCCTGGCTGGGTCGCCCCGCTCTCGAACACGGCGCCTCGGCCGACCTATTGTGCTACGCCGAGGATCCTCGCGCCGGTGCCGGCGTGCTCGTACACCCGACACTGATCATGTTGCGCGGGAGGATATTCGGGGGCAGGTAGCCGGCTAGTACACGTCGCGGACGTACCGGTGCTCCTTGATGAGCTCGTTGACGTAGGCGTGGGCGGCGGTCGCATCCATCCGCCCGCAGCAGGCCACGATGTCGTGCAACGTCGCGTCGACGTCCTTGGCCATCCGCTTCTCGTCGCCGCACACGTACACGTGCGCACCGTCCTGGAGCCAACCGAACAACTCAGCCGCGTGCTCCCGCATGCGTTGCTGGACATAGGTCTTCGGAACGCCGGTCGCTCCCTCGCGGGAGAACGCGAGATCCAGCCGGGTCAGCGTGCCCGACTCGGCGAATCCCTGCAATTCGTCGCCGTAGAGGAAGTCGGTATCGCGCCGGCGGGCTCCGAAGAACAGCCAGGACCGCCCCGACGCCTGGGTGAGCTGACGTTCCTGTAGGAACCCCCGAAATGGGGCGATGCCGGTGCCCGGTCCGATCATGATGATCGGCACGTCGGCCGCCGGTAGCCGGAAGGTCTGGTTGGGGCGCAGGTGCACGTCGACCGAATCGCCGCGGTCGGCCAGGTACGTCGAGGCCACGCCGCCGTGCCTGCGGTTGCCGTCCGAGTAGCGGACGGTGTCCACCGTCAGATGCACCCGTTCGGGGTGCGCCAACGGGCTGGACGCGATCGAGTAGTCGCGAAACTGGAGCGGACGCAACGTGTCCAGGACCTCGTCGAGGGTGAGCCCGGCCAGCCGGACGAGGTCGAGCACGTCCTTGCCGTACCAGCGCGAGTCCGGCCCCTCACCGGCGTCGTCGACGGGAGTCTCGCGCGTACCCAGGGTGCTGTTGGCCACCAGCGCCAGCAGGGCCCGGGAGGGTGTCCGGATCTCGAGGTGGTCGGAGAGCAGGACACCCAGTGGCTCGTCGTGATCGGCGACGGCGTGATCGGGACCCACGCCCCATTCGGCGAGCAGCTGCTCGATGAGCAGGGGATCGTTGGTGGCGTGTACGGCGAGGGAATCGCCGGCCTGGTAGGTGATCCCGGAGCCGGCGAGGTCCAGTTCGTAGTGCCGGACCTCCTTGTCCGACTGTGCCGCGGTGAGCCGTCGGTTGACCACCAGCCGGGCCGCGAAGCGATGATGGCGCTCCCGGGTCGGCGGTTCGACGCGATCGGCTGGCTGCGGGTGGCCTGCGTTCACCGAGCCGGTCACGGGGCCGACCACCGAGCCGGCCACCGAGCCGGCCACGGTGGGACCCGCGTGCTCGGCTTGCAGCAGCTTGAGCACGTCAGCCGTCCATGCGGCGGCCGGCGTTTCGTAGTAGCCGTCCACGTCGACTCGCGCCAATAGTCGGGTGGCGCCCAGTCCCTCGAGCCGTTCGTCCAGCAACTTGCCTGCGTTGCAGAAGTTCTCGTAGGACGTGTCGCCGAGGGCCAGCACCGCGAAGCTCAGGTGTTCGAGGCGGTCGGTGGCGGCGCTGATCGCCTCCCAGAACAGCTGCGCGTTGTCGGGGAACTCGCCGTCGCCGAACGTCGAGCAGACCGTGACGAAGTGGGTCGCGGACTGCAGGTCGGCAAGTTCGACCTGGTTGAGTTCGATTGCGCTGGCTGGTATGCCGGCGGCTCCGGCGGCCTCGGCGAAGCTCATCGCGGCGTCTTCGGAGTTGCCCATGTCGGTGCCGTAGGCGACGATCATCGAGAATTCGCGGTCACCGGTCACGGGCGGCTCCTCGGGGTCACGCGCGGGAGCATCCCCACGCTAGCTTAGGGTCACCTTACTTCGAGCCGATCTGCCGTGGGGTGCTCCCTTTCCGCCGAGGGCGCGGGGCGGCTGTGGACTGGCTCCGCAAGCACCATCGGGGCCACCGTAGGCTCACGCACATGCCGGACCAGCGCGCCCACTTCGACTTCGACATCCGCTTCGCCAACGGTGGAGACCTGTCCGGTAGGGGGTTTCGGCTGGACCTGCCGTCGGCCGACCTCGACGAGGAGTCGATCGGGCGGATGCTGGTAGCCCATCTCGGGCTGGCCCTCGTCGACACCGTCGAGCTTCGCGAGCTGCGCATCGTGGAGGAACCGCACCGCGGCAGTCGGGGCGTCCAGCCGCAGTCGGATCCAGTCGAGCCCGCCACCCGCGTCGTCGATCTCAGCCATCCCATTCGGGCCGGGCTGATCACCTACCCGGGGCTGCCCGCGCCCGTCATCAGCCCGTACCTGACCCGGGCTGATTCTCGCGAGAAGTATGCGCCGGGAACGGAGTTCGCGATGGATGTCATCACGATGATCGGCAACACCGGCACCTACCTGGACTCGCCGTTCCATCGGTACTCGAACGGCGCCGACCTGGCCGGGCTCGACCTGGCGACGCTAGTCGGATTGCGCGCCGAGGTGTTCCACCTCGACGACGCCTGGAACGGGCAGCGGCGCGGGCTCGGGGCGAACGTCCTGGCCGACCGTGACGTGCGTGGCGCCGCGGTGCTGCTGCACACCGGCTGGGACCGCCACTTCGGCACGCCCGCCTACGGATTGGGTGCCCCGTTTCTGACTGCCGAGGGTGCCCGGCACCTGATCGACGCGGGCGCCGTGCTGGTGGGCATCGACTCGGTCAACATCGACGACACGGAGTCCGGCGGCGAGCGGCCCGCGCACACCCTGTTGTTGGGCGCCGGGGTGCACGTCGTCGAGCACCTCACCGGGCTCGGTGCGCTGCCGCCGCGCGGAACGCGGTTCACCGCAGCGCCGCCCGCGGTCGAGGGGTTCGGCACGTTCCCCGTGCGCGCGTTCGCCGAATGGGTCAGTGACTGAAGCCCCAGTCGAACAACCCAATTGCCTGCCCGTACAAGTCGCCGGTCCCATACATCAGCACGGCGATGAGTCGGCGTCCGTTGCGTTGGGCGGCCGTGACGAGCGTCTTGCGGGCCAGGTCGGTGTATCCGGTCTTGCCTGCGAAGTCACCCGGGTAGCGGGTCAGCAGCTCGTTCTGGGCGTCGAGCTTCTTGGAGGCGCCGTCCTTGCCGGGGAAGTACACCGACTGAGTCTGGAAGATCTGCGCGATCAACGGATACTTCAGCGCCTGACGGTAGATGAGCGCGAGATCGAATGGGGTGGTGGTGGTTTCCCACCCGGGTCCGTCGAGCCCGGATGGCGACGACGCGTGCGTGTTGCGCGCACCCAGGCTCTGCGCCTTGGCGTTCATCGCGGCCACCGCCACCCGCTGGCCACCGAGCATGTCGGCCAACATGTTGGCCGCATCGTTGCCCGAGACCATCAGAAGTCCGGTGAGCAGTTGGGTGGTCGTGTAGGCCTGACCCGGCACCAGGCCCACGCACGAGCACTCCACCTGGGTGTGGCTCTGGTTGGCCCGCGCAAAGGAGTTCGGGTTCAAGTGGTCGAGCACGACCATCGCCAGCAGCGGCTTGATGGTGCTCGCCGGCGCGTGTGAGCCGGTGGGATCGCGGCTGGCCAGCACCTGCCCGGTGTCCAGGTCGGCAAGCAGCCAGGCTTGCGCCGGACCATCCGGCGGCGCGACGGCCGCGACGGGTTGCACGTCGGGCTGGGCGGCGGCGATTGGCACACTCGACATCACGCTCACCATCGCCGTCAGTGCGAACGCCAACGTGGTGAGCACTTTCCGCACCAGGTGAGCCTAATCGGGCCACGACTCGGTCGGGTTTCCGTGGGCATGCGGCTGGGTCTCGAAAGGGTTGCGGAACGGCAACTTTCGTCAGCTGCGACTACAGCGTGCCGACGCCGGTGGGCGAGCGCTGGGCGAAGCCCCAGTCGAGCAGGCCGGTGGCCTGGTCCCAGTAGGTCGGGCCACCCTCGACGACCAAGCCGTACATCATCGCGACCACCAGCCGCCGGCCGTCGCGCTCCGCGGCACCCACGAACGTCTTGCGGGCCACGTCGGTGAAGCCGGTCTTGCCGCCCAGCATGCCCGGGTAGCGGAAGAGCAGCTCGTCTTGATTGACCAGGTTCACCGGTCCGGTGTCGCCGGGGAACGGTGCCGAAGGCGACGACGTGAGCTGGGCGAACACCGGATTGGCGAGTGCCGCGCGGAATATCACCGCCAGATCGTGCGGGGTGGTGTACCCGTCGATGCCGGGCCCGTTGAGCCCGGACGGCGATCCGGCGTGGGTGTCGACCGCACCCAATGCGGCGGCCTTTGCGTTCATCTTCGCCACGGCAGCGTCGGTGCCGCCCAGCATGTGGGCCAGGGTGTTGGCGGCATCGTTGCCCGACACCAGGAGCAGTCCGTTCAGCAGCTCCCGGGTGGTGTACGTGTGACCGGCCTTCACACCTACACAGTTGCATTCCACGGTGGCGTCGGCCGCATCGGCGACGACGGTCGCCTCCAGCGGGAGCTCGTCGAGCACGACCAACGCGAGCAGCGTCTTGATGGTGCTCGCGGGCGCGTGCCGGGCGTTTGCGTCGCGTTCGGCGAGGATCTGGCCGCTGTCCAGGTCGGCGACGATCCACGTGGGGGCCGGTCCATTGGGAATCGGTGCCGCACTCGCGGAAGCGACGTCGACGTCGGCCCGCACCACCGGCGGGTCGATCGCGATGGACGCGGTGAGCAGGGTGGCCAGGGACAAGGCGGCGGCACCCAGGGAGCTGGCCAACATCGTCGCCACCCTATCGGGTCGACCTACGGGTCGCTCGTGTGCGCTGTGCCACTCCGATTGATCTTGTGGTTTGAGCAGGTGGGCGGGCGGCTACCCGCAGAAAGCACTCGGTCGACGTGAGGAGATCCAAAGGATGTGCGGCATCGCGGGGGAGATCGCGCGCGGAAGGGCAGCCGACCTGTCGGCGGTGGCCGCCATGACCGACACGATGGTCCCGCGAGGGCCCGACAGCAGTGGAGTGTGGTCCCGCGAGAACGTCGCGTTCGGACATCGCCGGCTGTCGATCATCGACCTGTCCAGTCACGGACACCAGCCGATGCACGACCCCGAGCTCGGGCTCACGGTGGCCTTCAACGGATGCATCTACAACTACCCCGAACTGCGTCGACAGCTGCTCGGCAAGGGCTACCGGTTCTTCTCGCACAGCGATACCGAGGTCATCCTCAAGGGTTACCGGGAGTGGGGCGAGCGGGTGGTCGACCACCTCAAGGGCATGTTCGCGTTCGCCGTCACCGAACTGGACTCCGGCCGAGTGGTGCTCGCGCGCGACCGGCTGGGCGTCAAACCGCTGTATTGGAGCGACGTCGAGGATGCCGACGGGAGCGGCGCCTTCCGGTTCGCCTCGTCGCTGCCCGCCCTGGTGGCGGCCGGCGGGGTGGACACCGAGCTCGACCCGGTCGCGCTGCACCACTATCTGTCGTTTCACTCCGTGGTCCCCGCGCCGCGCACCATCCTTCGCGGTGTCCGCAAACTGGCGCCCGGAACGATCATGCGCATCGAACCCGACGGCAGGCGTACCGAAGAGACCTACTGGGAACCGATGTTCGAGCGCTCGCAGGAGCGGGCCGGCTGGTCGGAGGCGGACTGGGAGGACGCCATACTGGCCTCGCTTCGCACCGCGGTCGAACGGCGGCTGGTCGCCGACGTACCCGTCGGGTGCCTGCTGTCGGGCGGGCTGGACTCCAGTCTGATCGTCGGGCTGCTGGCCGAGGCCGGACAGCACGGGCTGCAGACGTTCTCGATCGGCTTCGAGGCCGCGGGTGGCGAGGAGGGTGACGAGTTCAAGTACTCCGACGTCATCGCCCGCCACTACGGCACCGACCACCACCAGATCCGGATCGACACCGCGCGCATGCTGCCCGCGCTCTCCGATGCCATCGGCGCGATGAGCGAGCCGATGATGAGCCACGACTGCGTGGCGTTCTATCTGCTGTCCGAGGAGGTCAGCAAGCACGTCAAGGTGGTGCAGTCCGGACAGGGCGCCGACGAGATCTTCGCCGGATATCACTGGTATCCGCCCATGGCCCTGGCCAGGGACGACAGTGCGGCGGAGGCCTTGGCTCGATATCGCGCGGCGTTCTTCGATCGCACTCACGACGCCGTCAACGGGCTGCTCTCCCCGCGCTGGCAACTGTCCGGGGATGTCGCGGGTGAGTTTGCGCTGCAACATTTCTCGCATCCCGGCGCGGCGACCGCCACCGATCGGGCCTTGCGCCTGGACACCACCGTCATGTTGGTCGACGACCCGGTCAAGCGCGTGGACAACATGACGATGGCGTGGGGGCTGGAGGGCCGGGTTCCCTTCCTCGACCACGACCTGGTCGAACTGGCCGCGACGTGTCCGCCGGAGCTCAAGACCGCCCAGGGCGGTAAGGGCGTGTTGAAACAGGCTGCCCGCAAGATCATTCCGCACGAGGTGATCGACCGGCCCAAGGGCTACTTCCCGGTGCCTGCACTCAAGCACCTGGCCGGTCCGTACTTGGAGCTCGTTCGCGACGCGCTGCACAGCCCTTCGGCCCGTGAACGCGGGCTCTTCACCGGTCAGGCCATCGACGGACTGCTCGCCGACCCGAATGGCAACCTCACCCCGTTGCGCGGAAATCCGCTGTGGCAGCTCGGACTACTGGAGTTGTGGCTGGCCCGCCACGTCGACGGGGTGGCGCCGTGATGACGTCGGAGACGGACTCGGAGGCGCGCACGGGGGTCATCCAAGACCTCGGCTGGGGCCGGCTGGTGTTCGGCCAGACCTTCGACGATCCCGAGCAGTTCGGCACCGCGCTGCGTGCAGAGGCCAGCGGCCGGCGGGACATCGGAATGTATCTGGACGCTCCGCACGTGTTCGTCGCGTTGCATCCGCACGAGTTCTTCATCGACCCGAGTTTCACCTACCGGTTGGACTTCGCCCAGCCCACTGACTACCAACCGGCCGACGTGCCGGGGATCTCGGTCCGGCCGGTCCAGTCGATCGCCGACTGCGAAGCGACCAATCAGATCTACCTCCAGTGCCGAATGGTGCCGGCCGACGTCGAACTGATGTGGAACAACTGCCAACACGAACCGCACATGGTCTACCTGGTGGCGACCGACGATCAGACCGGCGCCGTCGTCGGCACCGTCACCGGCATCGATCACGCGCAGCTCTTCGGCGATCCGGAAAACGGCTCGAGCCTGTGGTGCCTGGCCGTCGACCCCACCTTGTCCCGCCCCGGAGTGGGCGGACTGTTGGTCCGGTCGTTGGTCGACGAGTTCAAGCGGCGCGGCCGCGCGCAGATGGACCTGTCGGTGCTGCACGACAACGAGGGAGCGATCGCACTCTACGAGCGGATGGGCTTCGAACGGGTAGCGCCGCTTGGCATCAAGCGCAAGAACGCGATCAACGAAAAGCTCTTCGCGCCGGTGCACGAGGCAGAGGGGTTGGCCGAGCTCAACCCCTATGCGCGGATCATCGCCGACGAGGCGATCATGCGGGGGATCGCCGTCGAGGTGCTCGACGGCAAGGGCGGCTACCTTCGGTTGACTCACGGTGGCACCAGCGTGGTGACGCGGGAGTCGTTGTCCGAGTTGACCAATGCCGTGGCGATGAGTCGTTGCGACGACAAGCGGGTAGCCCGCAAGGTGGTCTCCGATGCCGGCCTCCGCGTGCCGGCGGGTCGCGACGCGTCCTTCACCGACGCGGACTACGAGTTCCTTCAGGAGTGCGGTTCGGTGGTGGTCAAGCCCGCCCGCGGAGAACAGGGCGCGGGCATCACGGTCGGCGTGACGAGCCGGGCCGACCTGGACCGCGCCCTGGAGTTCGCCGCCCGGCACTGCCCCGACGTCATCATCGAAGAGCGTTGCGAGGGTGAGGATCTGCGTCTGGTCGTCATCAACGGAAAGGTGATCGCCGCGGCGGTCCGGCGGCCGCCGGAAGTGGTCGGCAGCGGCAAGCACACCATCCGCGCGCTGATCGAGGCTCAGAGCCGGCGCCGCGCGGCGGCCACGCACGGCGAGTCGATCATCCCCGTCGACGAACTGACCGAGGACACCGTGCGCGAAGCCGGCTGGACCCTCGACGACGTATTGCCGGTCGGGGAGCGGTTGGTGGTTCGGCGCACGGCGAACCTGCACACCGGTGGGACCATCCGCGACGTCACCGACGACGTCAACCCCACGTTGGTGAAGGTGGCCGTGGACGCCGCCGACGCCATCGGCATTCCCGTGACGGGCATCGACCTGATGGTCCCGTCGGTCAAGGGTGACGAATACGTGTTCATCGAGGCGAACGAACGACCGGGCTTGGCCAATCACGAGCCGCGCCCGACGGCGCAGGCGTTCGTCGACCTGCTGTTCCCGCGCACGGCGGCGACGCCGTGGGCCTGGCAGCCGGGGCCCGTCGAACAGGGCTGAGCGCACCCGGTCCATTTCGCGCCGTAGAGTTTCGACGACTTCGAAGGGAGCCATGGTGCCCGAATCGGCCACAATGCCGGAGGCTGACCGCAGCTGGATGGTCGACAAGCTGCTCGCGCTACTGCAGACGCCCAGTCCATCCGGTCGCACGGATGCGGTGATGCAGTTGATCGGCGGCGTCTTCGACGAGCTGGGCGTCCCGTTCACGTTGACGCGGCGCGGGGCGCTGACCGCCGAGCTGCCCGGTGAGTCGACGACCATCGACCGGGCGATCGTCGTCCACGCGGACACCATCGGATGCATGGTGCGCGAGCTGAAGGACAACGGCCGACTCGAACTGATTCCGGTCGGCACGTTCTCGGCCCGCTTCGCCGCCGGAGCTCGCGTGCGCATCTTCACCGACGACAGTGACGAGTTCATCACCGGAACGGTCATGCCGCTCAAGGCGTCCGGGCATGCCTTCGGCGACGAGATCGACACCCAGCCGACCGACTGGGAGCACGTCGAGGTCCGGGTGGACCGCAACGTCTCCACACGGCAAGACCTCGTCGCTCTCGGACTGAACATCGGTGACTTCGTGGCCTTCATCACCAGCCCCGAGCTCACCGAGGACGGCTTCATCGTCTCGCGTCACCTCGACGGCAAGGCCGGCGTCGCCGTCGCTCTGGCCCTGGCCCGCAACGTCATGCAGAACCAGGTCGTGCTGCCCCACCGCACGACGATCATGGTGACCATCACCGAGGAAGTGGGCCACGGCGCCAGCAGCGGATTGCCACCGGACGTCGCCGAACTGATCTCGGTCGACAACGCGGTGTGCGCGCCCGGTCAGCACTCGCTCGAGCGCGGCGTCACCATCCCGATGGCCGACATGCACGGCCCGTTCGACTACCACCTCACCCGCAAGCTGCTGCGCCTGGCCAAGGAGCAGGGAATTGCCCACGCCCGCGACATCTTTCGGTTCTACCGCTCTGATGCGGCCGCCGCGATCGAGGCGGGCGCCAACACGCGCGCCGCGCTTGTCGCGTTCGGCCTCGACGGCAGCCACGGCTGGGAACGCAGCCACCTGGATTCCCTCGAGGCGTGCTACCTGCTGTTGGAGGGTTGGCTGCAGACCCCACTGACGTTCGCGTCGTGGGATGCCAAGCCGTCGGGCAAGCTGCGCGACTTCCCGTCCTCCGAGCAGCCCGCACCCAGTGAGCAGTGGGTACCGCTGTCCCGCGGTGACTTCACCGAACCGGGTGACGTGTCACCGGGCGAGCATTGGCCGCCCTCGGAGGGCCCGCAGGCCTGATGTTCGGGATTGGGCGGGCAGGCGCACGGCAGCGGTGTTCAATCGAGGAATGCTGAGCCTGGAAGAGATCTCCGACCGCCTCGAGATCCAACAACTGCTGGTGGACTATTCCACGGCCATCGACACCCGCCGGTTCGACGAGCTCGACGTGGTCTTCACCCCGGACGCCTACATCGACTATCGGGCCATGGGCGGCATCGACGGAACGTTTCCCGACGTGAAGAAGTGGTTGTCGGAGGTGCTGCCGAACTTCCCGGCCTATTCGCATCTACTCGGCAACTTCGACGTCAAGGTCGCTGGAGACACCGCGTCGGCCCGGACGCTCTGCTTCAACCCGATGGTGCTCGACGCCGAGCAGAAGCAGATCCTGTTCTGCGGGCTCTGGTACGACGACGAGTTCGTCCGCACCGCAGCGGGCTGGCGCATGACGCGCCGCGTCGAGACGAAGTGCTTCGACAAGATCGCCTGAGCGCGTGGCTCAGTCGGCCGGGGCGGCCAGCACCTCGGCGCCGTACTTCGCCTCGATCAGCGTCCACGGGTCGGCGTAGCGCCCCCGGTGCTCCAGCTTGCGCTGCACCAAGAGGTATAGGCGCATCAGCGGCCGCAGGACCGGTCCGAGTACCCGCAGCGCGGCGACCGTGCGCCCCTGCGACTCGGTGATCCACTGCAGGGTCTGCGACCAGGAGTGCCGTTGAAAGTCCAGCAGCGCTTGGGCTTCGGTGGTGTCGAAGAAGCCGGTGAAGGCCCAGCCCCGAGGGTCCTCGGGGTTACCGGGCAGGCTCGCCGAGGGTCCGAGCCGACCCAGCCCCATCGCCTGCATCATGTCGTCTTCGAGCTCGCGCTGGGTGTGCAGGTGGCTGTCGTCGCCACCGATGAGCAGCACCTTCCCGTCGATCGCCTCGGCGCGGTCGACGGCGTTCGCGAAGGCCAACGCGACGTCGCGGGCGTCCACGGTGTGCATCCGGTTGTCGCCGGGCGTCGCGCGCGTCAGCACCAGGTGGTCGGCGCTCATCGTCGACGCGCCATCGGGTGAGATGACACCACCCAGTCTCAAGAAGGCGTGCGGCAGCCCGCTCTCGCGGATGACCGCTTCGGCCAGCACCTTGTCCTGGCCGTACTGGTCGATGGGGTGTACCGGCGTGTCGGCGGTGATGCGCTCGGGGTGGCGGTGCGGATTGCGGGAGCCGTACACCGACGCGCTGGAGGCCAGGACGAACAACGGCGGCTCGGGAAGGGCGGTGGCTGCCTCGACGAGGTTGCGGGTGCCCCCGACGTTGACCTTCCTGGCCAGCTTCGGGTTGCGGTAGGACACCGGCGCCAGGATGCCCGCCAAGTGGACGATCGCGACGGGTCGATGTCTGCTCACCAGCTCGCGCACCGCTTCTGCGTCCACCAGATCGGCGTACTCGGACACCAATGTCCCCGGGTGCGCGCGCTCGGCCAGCTGCGCGGCGGTCGCGACGGACTGCTCGCCCGGCAGGTCCAACGCGACGACCGTGCGTCCCCGGCCCAGGAGGAGCTCCACGCAGCGCTTGCCAACCTGGCCGAAGGCTCCGGTGACCAGTACGGTGCCGCTGGCAGCGCTACCGTCTACATCGCGCGTCGAATCCATGCCATGAGAGTGACATCGGCGCCCATCTTTGTAAAACGTTGGGGCTGGCGATTTCGTCGGCACCACCCTGTTCTGGCACAATGGTCGGCTGTCTGCCGCGCGACTCTGTTCGGGTGCGACGATCCGGACGCTACTCGCCGAACGCGAGCTGCGGGATCCGTCCTCGATGCGCTGCTCGGTGGTCACACACGCGAGGCAAAACCGGATCGGGCAACCCGCCCGCATCGCTGAATTGCAGCGTGGCATACAGAGGAGAAGTCGCTAGACATGGCTGTCAAGATCAAGCTCACCCGGCTCGGCAAGATCCGCAACCCCCAGTACCGCATCGCCGTCGCCGACGCCCGCAACCGGCGCGACGGCCGGTCCATCGAGGTCATCGGCCGGTACCACCCGAAGGAAGATCCGAGCCTCATCGAGATCGACTCGGAGCGTGCGCAGTACTGGCTGGGTGTTGGCGCTCAGCCCACCGAACCCGTGCTCGCGCTGCTCAAGATCACCGGTGACTGGCAGAAGTTCAAGG
>JAHFVB010000241.1 GCA_023264755.1 Mycobacterium sp.
ATTCTCCAAGGTGGGCGTCGACCACCGCGGCGAAGGACCGCAATGCCGCGGCCCACTCGGCCGGCGCCAGCTTGGCCCAGCGGGTCTGTGCCGACTTGGCCCGGGCGACGGCCTCGTCGACTGCGGGCACGTCGAGCAGTTCGACGGTGCGCAGCACCTCTTCGGTCGCCGGATTGATCAGCGTGGACGTGCTCAAACTCTTTCCCTTCCAAGTGAATATGCGGTCGCCGCCTCAACCAATCCGGCGAACAGGCGCAGGTCGTCGAGCCGCTCTTCTGGATGCCACTGCACGGCCAGTACGAAGTCCGGCCCCGGCAGCTCGACGGCTTCGATGACACCGTCGACGCCATCCTGTGCACTGACGATCAAACCATCCCCCAGCCGATCGATGGCCTGGTGGTGATAGCACTGCGCATCCGAGGCCGGTCCGATCAGCGTCGCCAGCCTGGTCCCGGGCACCGTGTGCACCGCCGAGGTGGTGAACACCGCGTTGCCGGCCTGATGCCTGGTGTGGGCCACGACGTCGGGCAGATGCTGGTGCAGCGTGCCGCCGAGCGCGACGTTGAGCACCTGAGCGCCGCGGCAGATGCCCAGCACCGGCAGCCGCCGCGCCAATGCGCCACGGAGCAGCGCGAACTCGAAGGCATCCCGGTCGACGGCGGGTTGGTCGGTGCTCGGGTGCGCAGCCTGCCCGTAGGCGGCCGGGTTGACGTCTCGCCCGCCGGTGAGCACCAGCCCGTCCAATCCGTCGAGCACCCGCTCGGTGATGGACTCGTGCACCGTTTGCGGGGGCAGCAACGTGGCGATGCCGCCGGCCGAGGTGACGCCTTCGAGGTAGATCGCGGGCAGGAAGCTGGCGCGTACGTCCCAGACTCCGGTCTGAGCCTGCTGCAGGTAGGTGGTGAGGCCGATGACCGGGCGCGGCGATGACTGCCCGGCTGGCGTACCGAGCTCAGAGCCGTTCGAAACCACGCCGCCGCTCCCAGTCGGTGACCGAGGAATTGAATGCGTCGAGCTCGACGCGGGCGTAGTTGAGGTAGTGCTCGACGACCTCGTCGCCAAACGCCTCGCGTGCCACCGTCGATTCTTCGAACAGCTTGGCGGCCTCGGCCAGTGTCGTCGGAAGTCGTTCCGCGCCGCTGGTATATGCATTTCCGGTGCACGGTTCTGGCAGCTCGAGGCCCTGGTCGATGCCGTGCAGACCGCCCGCGATCAACGCGGCGACGGCCAGGTACTGGTTGACGTCACCGCCGGGGGCCCGGCACTCCATGCGCATGCCGTGGCCGTGGCCGACGACGCGCAAGGCACAGGTGCGGTTGTCCATCCCCCATGCGACGGCGGTCGGCGCGAAGCTTCCGTCGACGAATCGCTTGTAGGAGTTGATGTTCGGTGCGTAGAACAGGGTCAACTCGCGCAGCGTGGCGAGTTGACCGGCGACGAAGCTGCGGAACATCGCCGACATTCCGTACGGCGCCTGGTCATCGGCGAAGACCGCCGAGCCGTCGTCACCCCGGAACGAGAGGTAGATGTGGCAGCTGTTGCCCTCGCGCTCGTCGTACTTCGCCATGAACGTCAGGCTCTTGCCGTGCTTGTCGGCAATTTCCTTGGCACCGTTCTTGTAGATGGTGTGGTTGTCGCAGGTGATCAATGCCTCGTCGTAGCGGAACCCGATCTCCTGCTGCCCCAGGTTGCACTCACCCTTGACGCCCTCGCAGTACAGGCCGGCGCCCTCCATGCCGACGCGGATGTCACGCAGCAACGGTTCCATCCGGGTCGAGGCCAACATGGCGTAGTCGACGTTGTAGTCGGTGGCGGGGGTCAGGTTGCGGTAGCCGGACTTCCACGCGTCGCGGTAGGTGTCGTCGAACACCATGAATTCCAGCTCGGTGGCGGCCAGCGCGCCCATGCCCCGCTGCGCCAGCCGATCGAGCTGCGTACGCAGGATGCTGCGCGGCGCAGGTACCACCGGGCTGCCGTCGTGCCAGCCGAGATCGGCCATCACCAGGGCGGTCGCCGGTTGCCACGGCAGCAGCCGCAAGGTCGAGAAATCCGGGGTCATCACCATGTCCCCGTAGCCGGCTTCCCAGCTGGACATCGCGTATCCGTCGACGGTGTTCATGTCGACGTCGACGGCGAGCAGGTAGTTACAGCATTCGGCGCCGTGGGCGATGACGTCGTCGACGAAGAGCCGGGCCGAGATCCGTTTGCCCGTGAGCCGCCCCTGCATGTCGGTGAAGCCGACGATGACGGTGTCGAGCTCGCCTGTGGCCACCATCTGCTCCAGTGCGGCCTGCGTCAGCAGACCGGGCCGGGCGGGTCCCTTAGTCACGTGTGGTGCCTTTCAGCCGGACGAACATGACACGAAGTCAACCATTGGAATCTCGTGACCGGGCGATCCTTGGACAGATTTACACGACCGTCACCGCCAAAGGTAGGACACAAGTCCATTGCCACTCTATTGTGCCTACTCAGTAAGCGCTCGTTCATGCGCCCGCCCCGAACAAGGAGATTGCCGTGCCAGAGGGCCACGAATTACTCGACGACGACGAAAAACACCTTGCCTCGCTCGGCTACACCCAGGAGCTCAACCGCTCCTGGTCCGGCTTCAGCAACTTCGCCATCTCGTTCTCCATCATCTCGATCCTGGCCGGCTGCTTCACGTCGTTCGGGCTGGGCTGGAACAACGGCGGACCCGCCGCCATCGCCTGGGGTTGGCCAGTCGTCGCGGTCTTCATCCTCATCATCGGCCTGTGCATGTCCGAGCTCGTCTCGGCGTACCCCACCTCGGGTGGCATCTACTGGTGGGCAAGCAAGCTGGGCGGGATCAAGGCCGGCTTCTACACCGGCTGGCTCAATCTCATCGGCTTGATCGCCATCCTGGCGTCGGTGGCCTACGGTTCGGCCACGTTCCTGGATCTGACGCTTGGCGCCTTCTCTACGAGTTGGACGTCGGGCGACCTGAACACGATCTTCGTCTTCTTCGTGATCATCCTGGCGCTAGCCGCGATCATCAACATCTTCTCCAGCCATCTACTGGCGGTGATCAACAACGTCTCCGTCTGGTGGCACGTCGCCGGCGCCGCAGCCGTCATCCTGATCCTGATTCTGATTCCCGACCACCACGCCAGCGTCAAGGATGTCTTCGCCACGACCGTGAACAACACCGGGATGTTTGGTGGCGAGAAGGGCTTCGGATGGCTGCTGTTCGTCCTACCCATTTCGGCAATCCTCACGCAGTACACCATCACCGGCTACGACGCGTCGGCCCACCTGTCCGAGGAGACCAAGAGCGCGGCTGACGGTGCGGCCAAGGGCATCTGGCGGTCGATCTTCTACTCGGCCATCGGTGGTTGGATCCTGCTGCTGTCCTTCCTCTTCGCGGTCCAGGACGTGGATGGGGTAACCAAGGGCGGAGGCGCAGTCGCGGTGATCTTCAACCAGGCCATGAACTCGAAGTGGGTAGGCGTCGTGCTACTCATCTCGACGGCGGGGCAGCTCTTCTGCACCACCGCTTGCCAGACCAGCGCGTCGCGCATGCTGTTCGCCTTCAGCCGCGACCGCGCAGTCCCGGGTTCTCAGCTCTGGTCCAAGGTCACCCAGCACAAGATCCCCGCCAACGCCGTGGTCGTCACCGCAGTAATCGCCGCCCTCATCACGCTGCCCGCCCTGGTGCCAGTCGACATCGGCGGAGCGCCCGTCCCGGTCGCGTTCTTCGCGGTGGTCTCCATCGGCGTCGTCGGGCTGTATCTGGCGTTCGCAGTGCCGATCTACTACCGCTGGAAGGCCGGCGACAGCTTCCAAGTCGGCAAGTGGAATCTGCGCGGACACCACAAGTGGATGGCGCCCGTTGCCGTGATCGAGATCGTCGTCACCTCGATCATCGCCCTGTTCCCGACCTCGATCGGCGGGGTGCCGTGGATCGAAGGCTTCGAGTGGAAGTACGTCAACTACACGCCGATCCTGGTCGGAACAGTCCTGATCTTGCTGTACATCTACTGGCATGTCTCGGTCAAGAAGTGGTTCAAGGGTCCGATCAAGCAGGTCGAAGTGACGGACTCCGGTGAGGAAGTCATCCTCGACAAGTAGTAGTCACACCCCAGTCCCCCGGGCCCCTCGTGTCGTAGACCGAGGGGCCCGGTGCCGTCCGGGTGCGGGCCAATGACGTTTCAGTCGAGCAGTTCTCGCACCTCCGAGGCGGTGATGGCCGTCCCGAACAGATCGCCCTCGTCCACGACCGCGTTGAACAGTCCGCGTTTGCGCTCCTGCAACGCGACCACCTTTTCCTCGATGGTGCCCTGCGAGACCAGCCGATAGACGGTGACCGGCCGCAGCTGACCGATGCGGTGGGTCCGGTCGATGGCTTGAGCCTCGGCCGCCGGGTTCCACCACGGATCGCAGACGAAGCAGTAGTCGGCCTCGGTGAGGTTGAGTCCGAAGCCGCCGGCCTTGAGGCTGATCAAGAACACCTGGTTGACGCCAGACTTGAAGCTGCGGACGGCTGCGTCCCGTTGTCGGGGACTCAAGGAACCGTCCAAGTAGGCATGCCTCGTGCCGACCGCGTCGAGCTGCGCGCGCAGGATGTCGAGGAATCCGGTGAACTGACTGAAGACCAGCGCGCTGTGGCCCTCCGCCACCAGCGCGGGCAACTGCTCGACCAGGAACTCGACCTTCGCCGAGCTGACGTCGAGCTTGGACTGGTCGACCAGTCCGGCATGCAGGCTGAGCTGCCGCATCAGCGTCAACGAACGAAACACCTGGAACCGGTTGTGCTCCCAGTCGCCCAGCAGTCCGAGCACCTTCTGACGCTCGCGGGCCATCCGGGTGTCGTAGAGCTTTCGGTGCTTGCCGCCGAGATCGAGCACGAGCACCTGTTCCTGCTTCGGTGGCAGCTCCGTGGCGACCTGGCCCTTGGTGCGGCGCAGCAGAAACGGTTTGATCCGCCGGCGCAGCACGGTGAGGCGGTCCTTGTCGCTGCCCGACTCGATCGGCTTGCGGAAGTAGTCGGTGAAGACCTTCGGCGACGGAAAGAGCCCAGGCGCGGTGATCGCCAGCAGGGCCCACAGCTCCATCAGGTTGTTCTCCATCGGCGTGCCCGTGATGGCCAGCTTGAATCGAGCGGGCAGCCGGCGCACGCACTGGTGGATCTTGCTGACGTGGTTCTTGACGAACTGGGCTTCGTCGAGAATGACTCCCGTCCAATCGATCTCGGCGTAGGCCTCGAAGTCGATGCGCAGCAGAGCATACGAGGTGACGACGATGTCGGCGGCGGCCACCCGGTCCGCCAGGGACGTGCCGGCCCTGGCTTCGGTGCTGGTGACGGCGACCGCGGTCAGGTCAGGGGTGAACTTGCGGGCTTCGGCAATCCAGTTGGTGACCACGCTGGTGGGCGCGACCACCAGAAATCTCGTCGCTCCCCGCTCGGCCGCGCGGGCGATCAGGGCGAGGGTCTGCACCGTCTTGCCCAGTCCCATGTCGTCGGCCAGCACACCGCCAAGCTCGTTGTCCCACAGGAAGGACAGCCAGTCCAGACCGTCCCGCTGATAGTCGCGCAGCGTGGCATCGAGTCCGGCCGGCAGTTCGACCCGCACCGGTGAGCGGGCCAGGGCGAGCCGCCCGAGTTTGTCGCGCCAGTCGGCCACCTGTTCGTCGACGACACCGAGGCCGAGCAGTTCCTCCCACAGCGTGGCGTTGTGGGAGCCCGCGTTGACCCGGTCCCCCTGGAGTTCGCCGAGCGCACGGGCCTCCTCGATGAGCTTGCGCAGCCGCTGCAGCTCCGGGGTGTCGAGCGGGAAGTAGACCCCATTGGGTAGCAGCATGTGCGTTGCGCCCGAAGCCAATTCCGCGATGACCGTGGCGATGGGCACCCGCTGTCCGTCGATTCGCACGGTGATGGCGAGGTCGAACCAATCGTTGCCCACCGGCTGGCCGTCGCCACTGCCGAACTCCAGTTGCGGGGCACTGTCGGCGGCGCGGAGGTCGACGCCGTTGCGGTCCAGGTCGAGCACGAAGAATTCGCGGCAGTCCAGTCGGGGTAGCAGTTCTCCGCAGAGCACCGCGGCTTCGACCAGGGTCAGTTCGAGCCCCGCGCGCAGCGTCGCCGGCGCCGCCACGGAGGCAGCTTCTGCGGCATCGGCGGCTCCGTCGATCGCCACCAGCTCGCCGAACACGTGGGCCCGGCCCCCCAACATGCTCCTGATCTGTTGCACCGCTTGCTGTTTCCAGGTCCGGGACGCCGCCGCGACCACCCGCAGCGCCGGCTCGATCCGCTCCCAGGCCTGGTCTTCGGCGCCCTCGTCACGGTAGGCGGTCCGCCGGGGATCGGAGTCGGCGGCGAAGTCGTAGGAGGTGCCGTCGACCTGGTAGCGCGTACTCCACGACGCCCGGGCCCCGCTCGAGTGCAGTGTGACCGTCAGGACCGGTACCGGCCCTTCGATGGTGGGCGGGGTGAAGAGCCCCTCTTCGAGTTCCACCGGCGCGACGGCGGCCAACCGCGGGAGCATTTCGAGGGAGAACTCCACCACCGTCTCGGCTGGAATGTGTACGCGCTCGGCGCGGGCGAAGAGCTCGAGCGTGGTGCGTCCGGGCACCGGATCGAACCGCCCCAGCCGCACCACCCCGTCGACGACCTCGAACATCCCGTGCGGGGTGGGTGAGCCGATCAAACCGAAACCGGCCGGGTCACACCGTTGACCGTCGGCGAGCAGCACCGCCGACATGGTGGCGCCACCTGCTCCGTCGGAGCCGAAGTCGAGCCGCAACCGGGCACTCTTGATGAGGTCGACCGCGTGCAGTCCGCTGCCCGCGACCAGGGTGACCCCCGCGTTCACGGCATCGTCGAGCCGCGCCCAGAAGGCAGGGCCGGCGGCGGCGACCATCATGGCGTCCCCGACGGGCATCATCCCGGACCGGGCCAATTCGCCGGCGAAGGCGCTGACCGCCGAGTACTGGGTTCGATCGAATTCCCCGGCGTCGGCCTGATAGGCCAACCGCTGCCAGTTCAGCCCCGTCTTGATCCAAGTTCCACGCTTGCCGAGCATGACCGGACGTAGCGCGAGCGCAGCCGTGGAGCGGTACCGGGTGGGTGGGACGACGGAGAACTCCAAGCCGATCGGCGCCGCGGGCCCGCCGGCCGCCGGGGCCAACTCGTCGACGACCTTGGTGAGCACCGTGCGCCAGCGCTCTGGCGAGGGTGGCGGGGAATGACCCGAGCCGGCGGTGATCAGCACTGCGACCGCGTGTTTGCAGTAGCTGCCGATGGGACAGGAGCACTGCACCCAGGCCAGGCTGCGCCGGTCGGCGACGTACTCGAAGAACGCGTTGACCTGGTAGACGTTGACACCGGACCCGCAACAGCGCCCGGCGAGTCTCAGTCCGTCGTCGCTCCATACCGGATCGCGGACCCGGCCCTGACTGGCGTACTGCAGACCCCGCTGGATCGTCGCACTGCCGAACTGCGCCAGCAGCTCGTCGAGGTCGAGCCCGAAGCCGTGGGGCGACAACATACGCGAAGGATAGGGGTCTGCGCCGACAAGCCTCGCCGGCGCGCGCAGCTGCCGACTACCAGGTGCTGGTACGCATCACGATCTC
>JAHFVB010000242.1 GCA_023264755.1 Mycobacterium sp.
AGCGGCCGGCATCGTCGCACTGCCCTGGCATGCCGCCTACAGCGCGAGCAAGTACGGCCTGCAGGGGGTCAGCGAGGTGCTGCGGTTCGACCTGGCACGGCACCGCATCGGGGTATCCCTCGTCGTGCCCGGTGCGGTCAACACGCCCCTCGTCGACACCGTCCAAATCGCGGGCGTAGACCGCGACCACCCTCAGGTGCGCAAGTGGGTCGACCGCTTCAGCGGGCACGCCGTGTCACCGGAAGTGGTGGCGGACAAGATACTTCGCGGCATCTCCCGCAACCGCTACCTGATCTACACGTCGCACGACATCCGGGCGCTGTACACGTTCAAGCGGGTGGCCTGGTGGCCGTACAGCCTCGCGATGCGCGGGGTGAACGTGCTCTTCACCCGCGCGCTGCGCCCGGCCAAGTCCGGCTAAGCCCGGTTGAGCCCCAACGCGTCGGTCATCGTGTAGAACAGGTCGGTCTGGTCGGTCAGCGCGACGACGTTGGCCGCTCGCGGGCCGTAGGCCGCGATGCGCACCTGGGTGCCGGTGTGCGTCTCGTCCTCGACCTCGACGTCGGCCGACGTGCCGTAGCTGATGAGCATGTCGGCGCCGTCCTTGGTGGTGAGCAACCGGGTCAGGCCGGGATACATGACGTCGCGGACCCGTTCGATGGGCAGCTTCTTGTCCGCCGCGATGGCCTGTAGTTCCGCTTCGGTGTAGATCGCCCCGATTTGGCTGGTGTGGCCGTGGTCGGCGGTGGCGATCACCAGGGTGTTGCCGTCCTTCTGCGCGAACTCGAGCGCCTTCTGAACGGCCGAGTCGAAGGCGACGGTCTCACCGATCTGACCGCAAGGGTCCGCCGCGTGATCGCGCTTGTCGATCGAGGCGCTCTCCACCTGGAGGAAGAAGCCCTTGTCCTTGCCCTTCGCGCTGCCCGACAGCAGCTCGATGGTCTTCTGCGTCATCGCCGCGAGCTCGGGCACGTCCGCGCCGCGCTTGGGGTTGGCGGCGCACGTGGCGGCGGGCTGGAGGTAACCCTGGCGCACGGCGGCGGGACCGGTCTGGCTGACCGGCAGGTTGCCGTCGGCGAACAGCCCGAGCAGCGGGGTGTCCTGGTCGGCCTTCGTCACGTCGTTCAATTCGCTTGCCGTGCGCACGATGTGGAAGCCGCGTTCCTTGGCTTGGACTTCCAGGGTCTTGCCCGCGAACTCGCCTGCGGTGGCCGTCTGGGCGAAGGTCTTCGCGCCGCCGCCCATGACGATGTCGGGCTTGGCGGCCAGCAACTGCTCGGTGACCGAACCCGGGCCGCCGTGTTCCAACGCGTCGCTCTGGCAGTCCTGCGCAGTCTCCTTCGGGCCATAGCAGTCGCGTTCGGTGATGTGCGAGAACAGCGCCGCGGGGGTGGCGTCCTGAACCTCGGAAGTGGTGATGTCACCCGTCGCGAGGCCCTGAGTCTTGGCGAGTTCCAGGACCGTGCGGTGCGGGGCCCCCTTGATGTCGATGCCCAAGGCGCCGTTGTAGGTCTTGGTCCCGGTCGCCCACGCGGTCGCGCTGGCGGCGGAGTCGGTGACGTAGTTCGGCTTGCCGTCCTTGCGCAGCGAATAGGTGGTGTACTGCCCGGTCAGTGGCAGTGCGTCGAGACCGGTGAAGAACCCGCCCGCCCCCTTCTCGTAGTTGCGGGCGATGGTCACCTCCGAGTCGCCCATGCCGTCCCCGATGAGCAGGATGACGTTCTTGGCCCCGGCGCCGTCGATCGCGTCGCGGATGGGCTGACTCTGATCCCCCTGCGTGCGGCGCGCACCCCCCGGGGCGGCCAGGTCCCCTTGCGCCGCCCGGCTCACCGGGCTGCCGCTGGACTCCTTCTTGGCGTCGCTGCCGCAGGCCGCGAGCAAGAGCGCCGCCACGGCGCCGATCGCCACCGCTGACCTGAACTGCCTGTCGATCGACACCTGAAACTCCTCGTTGGCCGGGAACTGCCTGTGAGATTGAACGGGACGCCGGTGAACGGTTGCTTATGGCTGCGCGAACAGTGAGCTCACCTGGAGCCCCAGTCCCACGGCGGCGTGCTGAGCATCGTCTGACCGGTGAGGCGCGTTTCGCCCCACTCCTTGTAGAGCTCCAGTTCGCTGGTGTCGTCGGAGGCGAGCTCCGTGCGCATCGCCGCCGAGTGGGTGACCACGACCACCTGGGTGCCCGCGGCGGCGGCGCGGATCATCGCCGCCAGCGGCCCGAGCAGCTCGGGGTGAAGCGAGGTCTCCGGTTCGTTGAGCACCATGAGCGACGGCGGCCGAGGGCTCAGCAGCGCGGCCCCCCACAGCAGGAAACGCAGTGTGCCGTCGGACAATTCGGCGGCCCGCAACGGGCGCAGCATGCCGCGCTGGTGCAGCCCGAGGTCGAAGCGGCCGTCGGTGACCGCCACCGAGATGGTGGCCCCGTCGAAGGCGTCGGCGACGGCGCGAGCCAGGTCGTCGAACCCGGCCTCGATGATGGTCTGGACTGCGGCCGCCAGATCGCCTCCGTCATCGGAGAGCACCGGGGTCCGCGTGCCCACCCTGGCCTGCCGGGCCGGCGCGTCCGCGTCGACGCGGAACCCGTCGTAGAACCGCCAGTCGCGCAGCCGATCCCGCACGGCGGCGAGTTCGGGTAGCGCGCCTGGATGCGCGTATTCGGCGAGCACGCTGCGATGGGTCGGCAGGGCGCGCGTCAGCTCGTCGAAACCACGCCCGGATTGCGCCGCTACTTCGGCGAAGTCCCGGGTCCTGCGCACCAACGTCGCACTGGGCCGCAAGCGCGGGCCGGCGAACACCGCCTCCCGCTTGATCTCGGGATCGCGCGCGAACGCCGAGCCGAGGCCGGCGTCCTGTGGTAGTCCGAGGTCGATCAGATAGCCGAAGTCATCCGACGAGAAGCCGAGCTCGAGCGAGACAGGTCTGGTGCGGGTGGTGCCTTGCACCGTGCCGGAGCGGCGGGCGCCACCGAGCTGTTCCGGGCCGGCCCACAGCACCGACTCGAGCCCGCCCTCGCGTGCCAGCGCGCCGATCACTTCGCCACGGCCGCAATCCGACAGCAGCCGCAACGCGCGGTACACCGACGACTTGCCCGTGCCGTTGGCGCCGCTGACGACGGTGAGTCTCGCCAAGGGGATCGTCAACTCGCGCAACGAGCGGTAGCCCCGGATCGCGATGGTGTGCAGCACGACTCGACGCTAAACGGCGCCTGTGACAACCGGCGCTTCGGGCATCGCGAGCTCCAGCCGGACGCCGAGCAGTCGGATCGGTCGGTCGAGCTCGAACTGGTGCAGCAGGTCCAGCGCGGTAGCGACGATCGTCTGCTCGTCGTTGCCCGGGAGCGGCAGTTTGCGGATCTTGGTGCGGGTGAAGAACGTCTTGGTCCGCACCGTCACCGCCACCCGGGTCGCGGTGCGCTGCTGCGCGACGATCTCGGCGAGGGTCTGCCTGGCGAGCCCGACGATGGCGGACTCGAGTTCGGCGACGTCGGTCAGATCCTCGGGGAACGTCACGACGTGACTGCGGGACCGCGGCACCCACGGCTCGGCGCTGACGGTGCTGTCACCGCCACCCTTGGCCAGCAGTAACAGCCAGAGCCCCGTAGTCGGTCCGAACGTCGACGTCAGCCGAGCGGCGTCGGTGGCGGCGAGGTCGGCGACGGTGGTGATACCCAGTGCCGCGAGCCGCTTCGTGGTCTTGGGGCCGACGCCCCACAACGCGTCGACCGAGCGATCGCCCATGACGCTCATCCAGTTGGTCTCGTCGAGCCGGTAGACCCCGGCCGGCTTGGCCAACCCGGTCGCTACCTTCGCGCGCTGCTTGTTGTCGCTGATGCCGACCGAACACGACAAGCCGGTCTCGGCCTCGACGACGCGGCGGATGCGCTCGGCCAGGGCGAAGGGGTCGGCGACGTCGGCCCCGAGGTAGGCCTCGTCCCAGCCCCACACTTCGAGGGGATGACCGAGGTCGCGGAGCAGTCCCATGACCCGTTCGGACGCGTCGTCGTACGCCGCGGCATCCGAGGGAAGGAACGTCGCGTCCGGGCACTTGCGGGCCGCCGTGCGCAGCGGCATCCCGGCCCGTACCCCGTACTCGCGGGCTTCGTAGGACGCGCACGTGACGACCTTGCGTGGTTCGCTCGGGTCACCATTGCCGCCGACGATGACCGGCCGACCGATCAGCTCGGGGTGGCGCTGGAGTTCGACCGAGGCGAGGAACTGGTCGAGGTCGACGTGCAGGACCCAGCGCAAGGGGATCACCGCCCACAGAGCTTGCGTGCCAGGCTCTCCCACGCCTGGCCTTGTTCCTCCAGGCTCTTGCCCAGGTCGTTGACCTGATGCGTGACGTAGTCGGTGTCCAAGAGCGCGACCAGCGCATCGGTCTGCGCATCCAGGTCCCCGCTGGTGCCGGCGTCCTCCAACAGCCTCCGCACGTGCGTGCGTTGCAACGTGGCCGGGGCGTTGAACCGGGTGTGCGGATCGCGGCCCGCATCCGATAGCAAGCCGTGGTGGGTCCATGCGAAGGACAGCCGCTGGCGGCCGAAGGCGAGCAACCGCTCTAGCGGTGGGGCGCCCGGTCCCAGTGGAGGCGGTCCGAACATGAAGGCCCGTTGTTGGAGCTTCTCGTCTTCGTCGAGCAGGACCAGCATCAGGCCGGCTCGGCTACCGAAGCGGCGGAACAGCGTGCCCTTGCCGACGCCTGCCGCAGCAGCGACGTCGTCCATCGTCACCGCGTCGGTACCGTGTTCGGCGATCAGCTTGCGGGCCGCATCGAGCAGGAGCGCGCGGTTGCGGGCGGCGTCACCGCGCTCGGACGGCATGGCGGCGACGGGCAGCCCGGTCGGCTCGGCCGATGCGTCGTTCGCGCTCACTTGTGTACTTTAGCTCAGGCGGAATTAATCGGACTGCGGTCCGGTTGATCGATGCGAAGCTTGACCACGCGACGAAGGGACGAAGACATGTCGGACATCAAGGTGTTGGTATTGGTGGGAAGCCTGCGCGCGGCGTCACTGAACCGCCAGCTGGCCGAACTCGCCGGCGAGGTAGCAGCGGACGGGGTAGCGCTGCAGCAGTTCGACCGCCTGGGCGAGCTGCCCTTCTACAACGAAGACATCGACAACGACGACGTAGCCGAGCCGGTCCGGGCGCTGCGTGCGGCCGCGGCCGAAGCGGACGCTGCGCTGGTGGTGACCCCCGAATACAACGGCAGCATCCCCGGGGTGCTGAAGAATGCGATCGACTGGTTGTCCCGGCCCTTCGGCGACGGCGCGCTCAAGGGCAAGCCGCTGGCCGTCATCGGGACCGCGCACGGGCAGTACGGCGGCGTGTGGGCGCACGACGAGACCCGCAAGTCGTTCGGCATCGCCGGGCCGCGCGTCGTCGAGGAGCTCAAGCTGTCGCTGCCGGCCAAGGTGTTCGACGGCAACCATCCGAGGGACAATGCCGAGGTGGCCGCTGCCGTCGGTGAGGTGGTCGGCAAGCTCGCCGCCGAGGTCGGCTGACCCCAGGGCATACGTCGGCTGACCCCGGCGCACACCATGCCGCCGTTGCGCCCGAAAGGGCTGATCGGCGGCTTTGCTCTCTCGGCTGCCATACACGCCGCTCTCGGCCCGAGGCCAAGCGCGCTTGCACGCGTCGTCGGCTAGCCGAAAGTCGGATCGTCGGGGCGGGCCGGGTTGTGAACAACACGCCGGAAATTCCGCGACACACCGAAACTACCAGGCGAAATTTCATTTGTGTGATTAAGTCCATCTTGTATGTGCTCTACTAGTCAGACACAACATCTAGTGCCAAGCAGGGAAGCACCATCGGCTCGATCTGTAACCCGCTCACACGCTCCAACCGGGAAGCCATGCCTCCGGTGACGTGTTGAACAAGGTGATGATTGCGCCAAAATGGAGTCTTGTCGGTGCCGTGCGAGACGCTTGTGTAGGAAACACAACGAATGCTTGATCAATGTTTCGCTGAGGGGAGCCCACCGATGACCGTCACCGTCTACACCAAGCCCGCTTGCGTCCAGTGCAACGCCACCTACAAGGCCCTCGACAAGCAGGGTGTCGCGTACGACGTCATCGACATCACCGAGGTGCCCGAGGCGCGCGACTACGTCATGGCGCTCGGCTACCTGCAGGCCCCCGTCGTCGTGGCGGGCAACGAGCACTGGTCGGGCTTCCGCCCCGATCGCATCAAGTCGCTGTCCGGCGCGGTCGCGGTCTCGGCCTAACGGCAATCCGGCAAGCAGCATCGACGACGAAGGCTCGACGGGCAGGAAGGAGCACGAGATGAGCAACCTCGTCTACTTCTCCAGCGTCTCGGAGAACACCCATCGCTTCGTCGAGAAGTTGGGCCTGCCCGCCATTCGAATTCCCCTGCACGGGCGCATCGAGGTCGATGAGCCCTACGTGCTGGTGTTGCCCACCTACGGCGGCGGGCACGCGAACGGACCCGATCTGGAGGCTGGGGGATACGTCCCCAAGCAAGTGATCGCATTTCTCAACAACGAGCACAACCGGTCGTTGATCCGCGGCGTGATCGCCGCGGGCAACACCAACTTCGGCGCCGAGTTCGGCTATGCGGGCGACGTCGTCTCCCGCAAGTGCGGCGTCCCCTACCTGTATCGATTCGAATTGATGGGCACCACCGACGACGTCTACGCCGTCCGCGAGGGGCTTGCCGAATTTTGGAAGGACCAGACGTGTCACCAACCGTCACAGCTGCAGAACCTCTGACCACCGGAGTACACGCGCTCCCGGGTGAGACGGATTACCACGCGCTCAACGCGATGCTGAACCTTTATGACAAAGACGGCAAGATTCAGTTCGACAAGGACCGGGAAGCGGCGAATCAGTACTTCCTGCAGCACGTCAACCAGAACACCGTCTTCTTCCACAACCAGGACGAGAAGCTCGACTACCTGGTGCAGAAGGAGTACTACGAGCGCGAGGTGCTCGACCAGTACTCACGCAACTTCGTCAAGTCCCTGCTCGACCGGGCCTACGCCAAGAAGTTCCGCTTTCCGACGTTCCTCGGTGCGTTCAAGTACTACACGTCCTACACGCTGAAGACGTTCGACGGGAAGCGTTACCTCGAGCGCTTCGAGGACCGCGTCGTCATGGTGTCGCTGACGCTGGCCGCCGGTGACACGACGTTGGCCGAGAAGCTGGTCGACGAGATCATCGACGGCCGGTTCCAGCCGGCCACGCCGACGTTCCTCAACTCGGGCAAGAAGCAGCGCGGCGAACCGGTCAGCTGCTTCCTGCTGCGCATCGAGGACAACATGGAGTCCATCGGCCGCTCGATCAACTCGGCGCTGCAGCTGTCGAAGCGCGGTGGTGGAGTTGCGTTGCTGTTGAGCAACATTCGTGAGCACGGTGCGCCGATCAAGAACATCGAGAACCAGAGCTCCGGGGTCATCCCGATCATGAAGTTGCTCGAGGACTCGTTCTCCTACGCCAACCAGCTGGGCGCCCGCCAAGGCGCCGGCGCGGTGTACCTGCAGGCCCACCACCCGGATATCTACCGGTTCCTGGACACCAAGCGGGAGAACGCCGACGAGAAGATCCGGATCAAGACGCTCTCGCTGGG
>JAHFVB010000243.1 GCA_023264755.1 Mycobacterium sp.
ACACCCGGTCGTCGAGCGAGAAGGCCCCGCGCTCGACCAGCATGTGCACCACCGTCGTCGAGATGGCCTTGGCCGCCGAGTACACGACGAACGGGGTTTGCGTTGTGACGGCTATCTTTTCGGCATCGGGGTGGTCTTCGGGCCCGTTGCCCCAGCCATGGCCGATCGCCCGGTTCAGCACGACCTTGCCATTGCGCCGCACGCACACCTGGATGGCTGGGTGCATCCCGGCCGAGTACCAGTGTCGGGTGGCCTGCCAGACCCGTTCGACGGCCGCCGGGTCGACTTCGGAGTGGTCCTCCTGCGCGACCGCGGTGACCGCGTCCAAGTCCTGCGGGACGCGGATGCGGCCCTCGGCCGTCACGGGTCCACTCTCGTCAGCGTCGCGCCGAGGTGATGCTGCAGTGGCTGGCCGACCGCGCCCATCCGGACGGCATAGTTCAGCTCGGAACCCACGATCCGGAACGAACGAGCCAGAGTGGCAACGTCTTTCGCCGAGGACGTCTGGCCGATCGAGGTCGCCGCCAGTTCGAGCTCCAGGACGTCGTCGATCGCTGACAGCGTGCCCTCCAGCACCTCGGTGAGGCCCGTCGGATGGGCCAGTACCCATTCGATCCGGCCCGGCCCTGGCACCCTGAGGTAACCGGTCTCGGCGTGCATCGGGCGTCCGTCGTCGACTGACTTCGTGCGCTGTGCATAGCTCAGGAACGGCTTGCCGACGTGGCCGAATGTCACCTCTTCGAGGTAGGAGAACGGTTCGATCGTCGGGTACTCGCCGGACCCGCGGCCCGCCCAGGTGCCCAGTAGCGGGGCGAGCACGGCGACGTCGGGATGGAGCTCGGGCATGTCGCCAGCCTACGGCGCAGCCCAACGCGCCCGCCGAAGGACGATCAGTTCAGCGCTCGGGTCTGCAGCAAGACTTCCCCCGTGTCGGCGGAAACGACTTGCACGGAGGCGATTTCGTTGGTCGGTAGCGACACGCCGCCCGTCGTCGCCACGGCGACCCCCGGCTGCGCCATCCAGGTCGTCAGCCGGGTGTGGCTGCCGTCGCGGCCCACCGCCACCATGGCCAACCTGTCGGCATCGTGCTGATCGGCCCCCGCCTCCTCGGCGTAAGTGCAGTTCAGTTCGATTCCGGTGCCCCAGCTGTGGCTGACGAGCTGGACGGTCGCCGTCAGTGGGCTGGGCATCACCTGCGTCATCGACAGGGTGGGCCCGCCGGCGGCCTGGGTCGGGCCCGGTACTACCGGAGTTGGTCGAATGGCGATGATCAGTCCGATCATCACCGCCGCGGCGGCCGCGAGGCCTCCGCCCCATGTCAACATCCTGGCCCGGCGGCGCCGTCGGCCGATGGTGTTCAGCACGGCGTCGAGGAGTTCGGGGCGCGGTCCGGGTAGCTCGCCGTCGAGCGGGTTGCCTGCGTCGATCGCCTCGACGTCGGACCTGCTCAGTTGGCCCAGCAGCGCAGGCATGCCGGCAAGTTCGGCCACCGCACGGCGGCAGGGCGCGCAGCCGCTCAGATGCCCCTCGAACTCGCGGCGCTCGGCCGCCGAGAGCGCCCCCAGCACGTAGGCGGCGTCCCACGTCGCGTACTGATCGCCACGCGGCTCGCGGAGGTCGGTCATCGCTGCACTCCGCGCTGCTCGACCGCGAGCCGCAACGCGTGCAACGCCTCGTGCAGGTGGGCCTTCGCGGCGGCCTCGGAGCTGTGCTCGCGTCGAGCGATGTCGGCAAGCGACTCGTCGTGGAAGTGCGCCGCGATGATGGCCTGCCGGTGCTCGACGCTCAGCGACCTCAGTGCGTCATGCACGGTCATCGCGGCCAGGGAACGGCCAGGGAATTCGACGTCAGGCCCGGCTACCTCGGGTGACCTCATCGGATCATCCTAAAACCGGTCGCTGTGGTCGCGCTCAGCTACCCACTGTTCACCACGTCACCGCGCCGCCGAACAACTAGAACGTGTTACATTTTGGTCGCCTTCGGTGACGAGGAGACCATGAGCAAAGCCCGGTCATTGGTGCTGGTCGCGGGTGCCTACCTGCTCGCCATCGGCGTCGCCGCGGTGTGGCTCGGCTGGGGGCCCAGCACCGGGCGGCTCCTGCTCGACACGTTGATCGCCGACGTGCTGGCGACGTTGGTGGTGTTCGGCTTCAGCCGCTACTACCGCAACTCCAGCTTCTACGACGCCTACTGGAGCGTCATTCCGCCACTGTTGCTGCTCTACTGGTGGAGCCAGGCCGGACCGGGGGTCGACCGACTCCGTTGCGCCTTGGTCGCCGGTGTGGTCGTGCTCTGGGCAATCCGCTTGACCTTCAACTGGATTCGCAGCTTCCCCGGACTCCATCACGAAGACTGGCGCTACCCGGTGTTGCGGCGCCGCGCCGGCCGCTGGGAGTTGCTCGCCGATCTGGTGGCGATCCACCTCGTCCCGACCGTCCAGGTGTTCGTCGGCATGCTCCCGGTGTACGTCGCCGTCACCCGGCCGGGCCCGGGGCTGACGTGGTTGGCGTGGCTCGCGGCGGTGCTCGGATTGGCGGCCGTCGCGCTGGAGTTCGTCGCCGATCAACAGATGTACGACTTCGTCGCGACGCGGTCCCCCGGCCAGGCCTGTACCAGCGGGTTGTGGAGTTGGTCGCGGCACCCGAACTACTTCGGCGAGTTCGGCTTCTGGTTCGCGCTGGCGCTGTTCGGCGTCGCGGCGGCGCCGGCGGAGGCTTGGTGGTTGTTCGTCGGAGCGGCGCTGATGCTCGCGATGTTCCTGTTCGCCAGCATCCCGTTGATGGAGCAGCGCAGCCTGGCCCGCCGACCCGACTACCAACGGGTCATCGACCGGGTGTCCCGATTCGTACCGCGGCCCCCACGCAGGGCGACCACGTGATCCGCCGGCGGGTAGTCATCGCCGGACTGGGCGACAGCGGTCTGCTCGCCGCGATCCGGCTCGCCAAGCACGCCGACGTCGTCGGCATATCGACCAAACCGGGACTGGTGAGCGGCCAAGAACTCGGGTGGCGGGTCAGCAGACCCGAACACTGGGCCCGGCACAACTGGATCGCGTTCGACAGGTACCGGGGGCTCGACGCCGTCCGGACCGTCCACGGCACGCTCACCGGGGTCGACCTGTCGAACCGGACGGTGACCGTCGCCTGCGCAGACGGCTCGACCGCGTCCGAGCCGTACGACGCGCTGGTCATCTCGACCGGCGTCACCAACGGGTTCTGGCGCCAGCCGAGCCTGCAGACCGCCGCCGAGATCGACGGGGACCTCAAGCGCACCCACGATCGCCTCGCGGCCGCCGCATCGGTGCTCGTCATCGGTGGGGGTGCCGCTGCGGTCAGCGCCGCGGCGAACGTCGCACTGACCTGGCCGGACAAACGCGTCGCCCTGTACTTCCCCGGCGAACGCGCCTTGACCCTGCACCACCCCAGGGCCTGGGAGCGGGTCCGGCGCCGACTCATAGACGCCGGAGTCGAACTGCACCCCGGGCACCGGGCCGTCGTGCCCGCGGGCTTCGCCGGCGAGGAGCTCACCAGTGCCCCCGTCGAATGGAGCACCGGACAGCCCCCCGCGTCCGCCGACGCCGTGCTGTGGACGATCGGGCGGGTACGGCCGAACACCGAGTGGTTGCCGCGGGAGCTGCTCGACGACGACGGCTTCGTGCGGGTGACCCCGGAACTGCGGGTCCCCGGTCAGCCAGGCGTCTTCGCCCTGGGCGACGTGGCCGCCACCGATCCGCTGCGCAGCTCGGCCCGAAACAGAGCCGACGGGCTGTTGGCCCACAACGTCCTGGCCGAATTCGGGGGCAAGCCACTGCGCACCTACCGTGCCCCGAAGGGCCGCTGGGGTTCGGTGCTCGGCATCCAGCGCGACGGACTCGAGGTGTTCGCCCCCAACGGGTGGGCCGTCCGGTTCCCGGCGTGGTCGTTCGAGCGGGTGCTGATGCCGTGGATCGTCCGGCGTGGGATCTATGGAGGCGTGCGCGACTAGCGTTGTAGGGTCAGCCCATCGAAACTGGATCGCCCCCAGGTCAGTCCGGCCGAGCCCCCGCAGTGTCCGATCCATTGGGCACTCAGGCGCCCCCCGGCCGTCGGTTGACGTTGCTCCTGGTCGAGGACGACCGGGCCGACGCCCTGCTGGTCGAAGAGTTGATCATCGATGCGAAGGCCGACATCGACATGGTGTTGGCGCGTTCGATGGCCGAGGCCGAACGGCTGCTGGGGACCAATCAGCCGGACTGTGTGCTGTTGGACCTGAACCTGCCCGACGCGAACGGCATCTCCGCGCTGGACCGCATCGCCAAGAAGAACGACACGTTGCCCATCGTCGTGCTCACCGGCCTCAACGACGAGCACTTCGGGGTGTCTGCGGTGGCCTCCGGGGCGCAGGATTACTTGGTCAAGGGTCGCGTCGACCCAGAGATGCTGCGGCGCGCGCTGCTGTACGCCATCGAGCGCAAGCGCGCCGAGCTGACGGCCGTGGAACTGCACGCCAGCCAGCTGACGGCCAACGAGAACGCCCGGCTGGCCAGGGGGCTGCTGCCCACGCCGCTGCTGCTCGACGATCCGGGTGTCGACATCGTCGCCCAGTACCGTCCGAGCCATCAGAACGCGATGCTCGGCGGCGACTTCTACGACTTCGTGCAGACCCCCGACCGCACGGTGCACGTGATGGTCGGCGACGTCGCGGGCCATGGCCCCGATGCCGCGGCGCTGGGCGTGGCCCTGCGCATCGGTTGGCGGGCGCTGACGTTCGCGGGCCTGCGGGGTAACGAGCGGATGCGCCAAATGGAACGGATCCTGCGCGCGGAGAGGCCGGTGAGCAGTGGCATCTTCGCGACGGTGCTCAGCGTGGCGTTCGCCCCGGACAGCCGCCGCTTCGTCGCGATCCGGGCCGGGCACCCCGGAGCGCTGTTGCACGGCCCGAACTCCGTCGAGTGGCTGGAACCGCCCGCCGGCCCCGCGCTCGGCCTCAACGGCAACGAATGGCCGCTCAACGAACTGGAACTACCGGAGGGCCACGCGCTGGTCCTGCTGACCGACGGCATGTTCGAAGGCCATTCCGGCGAAGGCAACGAGCGGCTCGGGGAGGCCGGGCTGCTGGAGATGGCGCGCTCGCTGGCTCACCTGCCGGGCCCGGACTTCGGCAACGCGCTGATCGACGCAGCCGAGGAGCGGGCACACGCACACGGCGGGCTTAGCGACGACATCGCCATGGTGCGGGTGGAGCGGACCTGGTGAGCCCAGCAACGGAACCGAGCCCCAACCGGCGGCTCACCGTTCAGGGGTGGCAGAACCTGGTGCTCATCGCGATGGGCGTCGTCGTACTGGCCGGGGCGATCGCCGGGGGGCTGCTCGTCAACCGCACCGACGACGTGTCCCACGAACTGATCGACGTCATCCAGCCGGCCCGCGTCGGCGCCTACCGGCTGCAGGCAGCGCTGAGTGATCAGGAGACCGCGACCCGCGGCTACGCGTTGACCGGTAACCGCGAGTTCCTCGACCCGTACTACCAGGGGCGCCAGGAAGAGCAGAGCGTCGCCGACGGCATGCGGAGCCGGCTGAGCGGTCGGGCCGACCTGCTGGCCGACCTCGACGCGGTCGAGCAGGCGGCGCAGGCGTGGCGCGCGTCGTACGCCGAGCCGCTGATCGCGATGGTCAAACCGGGGGCGGCCAACGTCATCGACTCCGGGACCATCGACCGGGGCAAGGTCGAGTTCGACGGCATCAGAAGGCTTTCCGACGCGCAGGCGGCGCACCTGATGACGGCGCGCGACGACATCGTGGCCAACATCGCCGCGGTGCAGGACTGGCGCGACCGGGTGCTGGTCGTGATGGTGGCCGCCTTGGTGGTGACGGCGATCCTGTTGTCCGTCCTGACGCGCAGTGCGGTCACGCGACCGCTCGGGAAATTGGCGGCGGCCTGCCGGAAGATCACCGACGGACACTTCGACGAGCGGATCGTGCCGAGTGGGCCGAAGGACATCCGCGCCATCGCCACCGACGTGGAGAACATGCGCCAGCGGATCGTGGCCGAACTGCAGGCATCGCAGTCGGCGCGTGAGCTGCTCGACGAGCAGACCCTCGAGCTGCGTCGGTCGAATGCCGAACTCGAACAGTTCGCCTACGTCGCCTCCCACGACTTGCAGGAGCCGCTGCGCAAGGTGGCGTCGTTCTGCCAGCTGCTCGAGAAGCGGTACGGCGACCAGCTCGACGAGCGCGGGACCGAGTACATCGCCTTCGCCGTGGACGGCGCCAAACGCATGCAGGTGTTGATCAACGACCTGCTGACGTTCTCCCGGGTGGGTCGGCTCAACGCGACCTACTCCGACGTCCACCTCGACGACACCCTGGACGCCGCCGTCGAGAACCTCTCGACGGCGATCGAGGAATCCGGCGCCGAGGTGGTTCGGACGGGTCCGCTGCCGGAGGTGTTCGGAGATCCGACGCTGCTGACGATGTTGTGGCAGAACCTGATCGGCAATGCGATCAAGTTCAGTCCGCCGGACGTACGCCCGCGCATCGTGATCGACTGTCAGCCAGGTCCCGGGCAACCCCCCGAGCTTTGGTCGTTCCGCGTGTCGGACAATGGGATCGGAATCAGCGAGGAGTTCGTCGACAAGGTCTTCGTGATCTTCCAGCGGCTGCACGCGCGCGAGGTATACGGCGGAACTGGCATCGGGCTGGCACTCTGTAAGAAGATCGTCGAGCATCACGGCGGGACGATCTGGATCGATACTTCCCAAACCGCCGGAACTCTGTTCAGATTCACGCTGCCCGTCAAGAAGATGGCGTCCGCAGACTCCGATGCCGCGTCGGACCCCGCTCCGCCGGCCGCGCTGGAAGGAACGCCACAATGACCGCTGCAGGACGAGCGATCGACATACTCCTCGTCGAGGACGATCCGGGTGACGAATTGATCACCCGGGAGGCGTTCGAGCACAACAAGATCAAGAACAATCTTCACGTTGCACGCGACGGCGAGGAGGGGCTGGACTTCCTGTACCGCCGCGGCGCATTCGGTGACGCCCCGGAGCCGGATCTGATCCTGCTCGACCTGAACCTGCCGAAGTACGACGGCAGGCAACTGCTGGAGCAGATCAAGTCCGACGCCGACCTGTGCCACATTCCCGTCGTGGTGCTCACGACGTCGGCGGCCGAAGAGGACATCCTGAAGAGCTACAAGCTGCATGCGAACGCGTACGTGACCAAGCCGGTCGACGTCGACCAGTTCATGAGCGCGGTACGGCAGATCGACGAGTTCTTCGTCCAGGTCGTGCGGCTGCCGAACTAGCGCGGCTGGTCATTGAGCTTCGGCACCTCGTTGAGCCCGGCACCTCGTTGAGCCCGGCACCTCGTTGAGCCTCGGCACCTCGTTGAGACTGCGCTGAGGGCGAAGAAGTGCGAGTGACCCTCGCCGTGAGTGCAGTCTCAGCGGACTTCTCACGGCGTGGATCGGGCCGCTAGAGCGGGATGACCCGCTCGCTGTTGAGCTCGCGCCACAGCCGTTGGCCGGCGGCCTTGAGGTGGCGGATCGCCGACGGCGTGCTCATGTGGT
>JAHFVB010000244.1 GCA_023264755.1 Mycobacterium sp.
GGCACGACGCCACCGATGCGACACACGAGCTCAGATTCGCCAGTCCCAGCGCCACGGACTCGTCGAACTTCAGCGTGTGGCCGGGCTCGGGCCAGAACTGCTCCGGGGTGTAGACCGCTGCGTATCCGCTGATGGAGTCGCCCCATTGGTCGGTCGCCGGCTGGAGGTAGTTGGAGCTGACGCTCGAGAGGTAGCCCAGGACCTGCTCGTCGGTATTCGACGCCGGACCGCCGTTGGCTACCAACGAGTTTCCGGTGCCGCCCATCACCAACACGGTGACCGTGGCAAGTGGGGTCAGCGCGATGCCGACGGTGGCCCACACCGCCGCCAGTATCGAGCCGAACAGCGTGGCCACGACGGCCAGTGGACGCACCAACGAGCCCATCTCCCCCAACCCTTCTCGCGAGAGCCGGACGTCGGCTCCGCGGCAATTCGACCCCAGGCTATTGGTGAACATACATGTTCATCGATAGCCTGGCGAGCATGAATCGACCGTCCTTCAAGAATCTCGAATCCAGAGCCGTGCTGATCACGGGAGCGGGCAGTGGCATCGGACGCGCACTGGCCCAGGCGTGCGCCCTCCAGGGCGCGCAGTTGTTGCTCACCGACGTCGACGCCGACGCCTTGGCGGCCGTCGCCGCCGACACGTCGGCTGACGTCGCGATCGCCGCGGACGTTTCACAGCGAGCCGCGGTCATCGACTTGGCCGATCAGGTCCATCGTCGCTGCGATGCAGTCGATTTGGTGATGAACGTGGCCGGCATTTCGGTGTGGGGTGCGGTCGATCGGCTGTCCTCGGAGCAGTGGCGCGCGATGGTCGAGGTCAACCTGATGGGCCCGCTACACGTCATCGAAGCCTTCGTCCCCACGATGATGCAACGTGGTCGCGGAGGTCACCTGGTCAACGTGTCCTCGGCGGCGGGACTGCTGGGACTACCGTGGCACGCCGCCTACAGCGCCTCGAAGTTCGGCCTGCGCGGCGTCTCGGAGGTGCTGCGCTTCGACTTGGAGCGCCATGGCATCGGGGTCACCCTGGTCTGCCCTGGCGCGGTGGCCACCGGCCTCACCGAAACGGTTCAGATCGCCGGAGTCGACACCGACCACCCGCGGATCCAGGCCTTGCGCCGCCGCTTCGTCGCCCATGCGGCCACTCCGGAGCAGGTCGCCGACAAGACGTTGCGCGGGGTCTGGGCCGATCGCTACCTGGTCCACACGGCATGGGAGGTACACGCGGCATTCTTGCTGCAGCGGTACTTCCCTCCCGCCTACGAATTGGCGATGCGTCGGCTCAACAACGCCTTGTTCGACGCGGCTGCCGAGGCCGCACTACCGGCATCGTCGAGTACGGTGCAGGCGCGTTGACGCACACGTATATTTCCGTCCGTGAACCCATCCAGTCACACGCTGCGGGTCGTTCCGCGGCCCAGCCGATGCGGCGCTGAGCCCGTGCGCCGCATCCTGCCCGCGTTGGCGCTGGCCTGCGCGCTCGCGGTGCCCACCGCGCATGCCGAGACGCGCGTCGTCGTACCCGGAACCCTGCCCAGCGGAACGACTCTGGAGAAGTGGGATGCCGAAAGCGCGGTCGTCGGGGCCAACTGGTTGCCCGGAACCACTGCGCAGGTCGTGGGCTACCCCTCGGCGCTGTGGCCGGTGGCGGGTCACGTCACGCTGGGCGCATCCATCGCCACTGGCCAACAGAACCTCGACGCTTATCTGCGCCAACAAGATGGGCCCGTCACCGTAGTGGGAATCAGCCAGGGCGCCATGGTGATCGACGCCGAGCTGGCTCGAGGAACGGTCGACCCGACGAAGGTGACGTTCGTGCTGATGGCCGATCCGAATCGCGGGGTGATGAACCTGTTTCCGGCCGGCACCTACATCCCGATCTTGAACACGACCGTCACCGCGCCGCCCGTCACCAAGTACGACACGGTGGTGGTGTACGGCCAGTACGACGGTTTGGGCGACTTTCCCGACCGGCCGTGGAATCTGCTCGCCGACGCCAACGCGCTCTTCGGACTGGCCTACGTGCACGCCCAAACCGCCTATGCCGCGCAGTCGGACGCCGTGGAGATGTCCAGCACCACCAACGAGCTGGGCGGCCACACCACCACGTACATGGTGCCCACCAAGGAGCTGCCCCTGACGGAGCCGCTGCGCAGCGTGCTTCCCGACGCGACGGTGGACGAGATCGACAAGGTGCTGCGCCCAATGATCGACGCCGGGTACTCGCAGTACTCCGATTCCAAGGCGCCCTACATCAAACAGGGCCGGCTCGTCTTTCCCGGCCAAAGCGCTGCCACGCGTTCCACCGGCGGTGGAGCGACGCTGGTGAGCAGGCTCAAGTCCGCGGTCGCCAAGCTCTCCCACCTGAAGCCCCCGAAGGTGAAGCTCCCCACGTTGAAGCCCGCGAAGGCGAAGCTCCCCACGTTGAAGCTGCCGAAGAAGAAGCCAGCCAAGGCGAATGCGGCTCGCAGCGCCGCCGGAACCGATGCGGCGCGGGACGCGGCCTGATTCTCAATCGGCGGCGAACAGCCGCTCGGCCAGCCGAACGATCGGTGCGTGCAACGCGAGCAGAGCCGGTGCCCCACCGTCGACGACGGCATTGGTGGTCATCGTCGCGATGACGGCCACCAAGGCCTGGCACGCGAAACGCTGCTCCTGGCTGCGCGCGTCGAAGATCGCGGCGAGCGCGTTGACGAAGTCCGCCTGCAATTCGTTGCGCCGTTGGATGGCAACGGGTCCCGCCGCGTACACCTCGACGAGGTACAGCCGCGCCGTATCGGGCTCGGCGGCCAACGCGGTGAGGTAGCGCTGTAGGAGTACGGCGAACCGATGTTGCGCGGTGCCCGTTGCCGGAGCCGCCAGCACCGCTTCGATGACCCGCAGGCGATGCTGCTCGAAGCTCGCCATGAAGCACGTCTGCTTCGAATCGAACTGTTGGTAGAACGTGTCGCGGGAAACCTTGGCGTGCTCCAGCACGTCCGCCACGGTCGTCGCGGCGTAGCCCTTCTGCGCCATCGCGGTGCCCAGGCCCTCGAAGATCCGCCGCCGCTGATCGGCGACCACTTGCTCACGGGTCAGCTGATGACGGCCGCGGGGCAACGGCGAGTCGATTGGCACCTCCCAGGTCGGGCGTCCGCACCCGCCACCGGTGGGTTGGGTGGCGCCGCGACGTCGAACCCGAGCGTAGTGGCCGGGGCCGGGAAGGCTCTTGCGGGCGTCGCTAGAGCACCAGCACCAGGGTGATCACGACGACGAGGACCACCACCACGGCCGCTATCAGAGCCCACTTCGCCCAGCTGCTCAACCCGGCGCTGGCCGCCTTCGGTTCCTGTCCGGGCGGAAAGTAGAACCCGGGCGGCAGGGTCTGCGGGTCGACCGGACTTGGCTCTTGATCCCAGGGATCTACTGGCGACGGCATGGTCATGCGATCACCGGAACTCGTTGCGCGCGCACACCCACCCCCATCGAATTTGGTTTGCTCGATTGAGCCTAAGCGTTTCCCGGACAACCCAGATGCACCAATTTTTCTGGGAGCGAAGGGGTATCGCTCAGGTAATCCACGGCTGGTTGCTCATGTCGTCGTTGATCGCCGCGATCTTCTCGTCGAGCAGTTCGCGGTCGGCAGCGATCGACATGGCGGCCTTGGCCGAGGCCTTCTGCACCGCTTCGTTGACCCGGCCCTGGACCACGTCGGCCCCCAGCCGCAGCAGGCCGTCCTCGATGTATACGTCGGTCAACCAGTGGTGGCCGTTGAGCGTGACCTCGACCGTATCGGATTCGTCTGCCGCAGTGAAGGTTTCGGTGTTCATCTTGGTGAGTTGGTCGTCCATCAGGGACTGCAGCCGCTGGGCTTGTCGCAGCACCGCCGCCACCTCGGGGTGCATGTCCTCGCTCACTTGTTGTCCTTGCCGTCAGCGGAGGGCCGGCGCTTCGCCTGCTGGCCGATGTAGTTCTCGGTCCACTCCCGGTCCTCGGTGTAGATCACCTCGTCGGGCGCCAGGCTCGGCGTGCGCTTGCGCTCCTTGCCGCCACCGCCTTGCCCGTGTCCGCCCATGGGTCCCATGCCGCCGCCACCGGCCATGCCACCACCGCCCGGGCCACCGCCAGCTGCGGGCGCGTGCGCACCCGCAGCGCCGCCACCCGACGGTCCGGTTCCGACGGCCGGACCACTCGCCGCCGGTTGAAGCCGCATGGCGCCAATACCGCCGCCACCAGCACCGCCACCACCCGACCCGCCGCCACCGGCGGCGGCGGGATTGAGCCCGGGGTCGTCGGGCAGCGAGGGCATGCCCGAGGGATCGCCACCGGGCAGGCTCGGCAGGCCGCCACCCGAACCGCTACCGCCCGACGGGGAACCACCCGAGGGCGAGCCGCCCGACGGGGAACCGCCGGAGGGGGAGCCGCCCGATGATTCGCCGCCGGACTTGGGTTGCTCAGTGGACATGGGTGAGACCGAGGCGGTGTCCGGCGCCTGCGCCGGTCCGCCCTGGGGCGCTCCGCCGCCGGCACCGGCACCCCCACCACCGCTACCGCCGCCGCTGCCTGCGGACCCACCGGGCTGGCCCTTGTTCGGGTCGACCGTCATCTTCTTGGCGTCGACCCGCGGATCGTTGTGACCCACCTGCCCCATGTGGGGCGCACCGCTGGGCGGCTGCGGAGCATCGACCGACTGGATGGTCGCACCACTCGCGTACGCCGACTGCACTTCCTCGGAGGCCGTCTGCAACGCGTGGTACTGCGCGAGCAGCGCAGACGGATCAAGCCCTCTGCTACTGGCCCAGATGATCTGTTGCTCTAGCTCTTGGCACTGCTCGACCGTGGGGTGGCTGCTCTTGGCCGACTTGTGCGCGTCGGCGAGGCTCGTCGCGGACTCGGCCAATTTGAGGGCCGCCTTTGCCATCTCGATCACCCAGTCGCGGTGCTTCGTCAGGGCATCGTTGGCGGCCTCGGCGGCCTGGCCGTCCCACACCATGCCGGTGTCGGACAACGTCAGGGCTCGGGACGACATGAGGTCCGCGTAGTTCTTCAAACTGTCCGCATACGAGCTCAACGATTGCGCCTGGTCGGGCTGCTCGAGTTGCTGTGCAGCCTGCTTCACCTCGACGAAGGACGCAGTCGGGGTAACGCTCGTGCCACCCATGTGTGCTGGAAGTGGCATCCGCGCAGGAAGATTGGGGTTGACCGGGACCGGCTCGATCTTCGGGGCATTTTCCCCGTCCGCCAATGCGGCCGACGTGACTTCGTCGACCTTGAGGTAGGCGTCCGCGGCGGCCTGGTAGGACGCCGAGAGGCGCTTGGCCTCCTGTTGGCCACAGGCCGCATAGGCGCGCAGCTTGTCGGCGCTGGAGGTGAGCCGGGTAAGCGCGTCGCTGGCGATCTGCGTACCGTCGGCCTGCCTCGGAGGCTCGGGCAGGGTCGGCATCGGTTCGTCGAGCTGCGCGGCCTTGGCGCGCAAAGTCATCGGCTCGACTCTCACCATGGGGAGTTCTCCTCGTATGTTGGCGGTGCCACCCGCTGGCCCGTCATTGCTGCAGTGCCATCTGGTAACGACTCTCCTCGCGCGGGTTGATCAGCCGGATGGGCAGCTGGCGATGTCGCGGAGTGTCGATGAAGTTGTGCCGCAGTACTACTCGGCCGATGCCGGGGTGCGGGCCCAGATAGGTGGTCGCGTTCGGCCAGGCCACCTTGGCCGAAGTTCCCACCCGCGCATTGATGAAGCCGGCGAACTCGCGGAACTGCGGACCGAGCGTGACCACCGCGCCACACGCCGCCGAGCGCACCACGAACTGGGTGAACAGGCGGGCGTCACCGAGGTTGATGCTGACGTCGACGTCGTCGAACGGCATGTACACCGGATACCGGTCGGCGGTTTCGCCGACGAGCACACCCGCGGAGCCGATGGGCAGCTCGTAGTGCCGGTCGGTCAATGGGCTCTGGCCCTGCAACGCGGCGCGCTGACCGCCGAACAGGCAGGAGAAGCCGCGTGGGGTAGCCGGATCCGCGAGCGTCGTCAGCAGCACCGTGGCGGTCGGGGCGGCGCCGGGACGGATCCGCACCCGCGTGATGGTGTGATCGGCGCGGGCCGACCACCAGACGTTGGGACCACCTGCGGCGGTGTAAGCCGCCGTGTAGGTGCTGCGACCCTTGATCGAGGACCACGATTCGCGCTCGAAGCTGATCTCGGTGGCCCGGTCGAAGCCATCGAAGCTGCGGCCGCATCGTGCGTCGATCCCGTTGCTGGCCAATTGATCTGCGATGCGCGTGGCCGACGCGACCAGGTAGCGGGCCAGCCCGGCCACGCCTGCCTCGCGGCGCTGGGCCGACTTGCGGGTCTCTTCGGGCTTGGCGCGCAGCACAATCCAGGTCCGGCGGTTCGCCGGGGCGGGATAGGGGCCGACGACCTGGTCGTAGAGCGCGACGAGATTGGACGGCGCCGTCTTGCCGACTCGGTATCCGGCGGAGACCACGTCGGCCTCGAGGTCGGGGCAGTGCGCGGTGATGAGTTGCTCGACGAGCCGGGTGTCCACCACGTCGTCGGTGAACGCTTCTCCGCCGACGATGACCGTCGGGGTGAAGGGGCGCGGGACGAGCTCGATGACCGCCACCAGGTGGTCACCCTGCCAGCGCACCGCGACGTGATCGCCCGGCATCACGGTGGACCCGACGGCCGGCTCCGACGGGGCGTCGGGAACGACGCGGTGCCTGCGCCACCAGGAGAACATCGCCGCAACCCAGCCGGTGATCCTGCGCCCGCGCACGGTCAGCACGGCGCCGACCGCGATGAGCACCGCCAGCGTGATGCCCAGCCACAGCAGGTGCTGCGGCGCGAACAACGCGAGGCACGCGGGGATCAGTACCGCTGCGCCCAACAGGTGACCCGTCGTGATGCGAAAACCGAACTGCGCCAAGAAGTTCTTCATCGGCGCCTCAACGCGCGGCGGGCCAGGGCGCCCAATCCGAGCACCAGTGCGAGGCTGGTCGCGGCGATGACCACGATGGTGATGGGACCCCGGTCGGGCGGCGGGATGTACACCGGCGGTGGCAGCTGCTTGACCTGGAAGGGGGCGGTCTTGGGCCCCTCGGGCACGTCCCACGTCAAGGCGGCCACGGGATCGATCGAGCCCGCGCCGATGTAGTTGTCTACGCCGCCGCCCGGATGACGTGCCGTGGCGGTGATCCGGTTGATGACCTGGGCCGGGGTGTAGGCCGGGAAGCGTTGCCGCACCAGTGCGGCCAATCCCGAGACGTATGCCGCGGCGAACGAGGTGCCGTTGATCGGGACCGGGCCGTCCTGACCGGGCAAGGCGTTGACCGGGTTCCCGTCGTAGCCGAGCGCGACGATGTTCTCGGCCGGGGCGGCTGCCCCTACCCATGGGCCGGACATCGAGAAGTTGCTCGGCTGGCCGTTCTGCGCGAGGCCGCCGACGGTCAGCACCAGCGGTGAGTACCAGGCCGGCGAGACGATGGTCTGGACCTGCTTCCAGCCGCGCGGGT
>JAHFVB010000245.1 GCA_023264755.1 Mycobacterium sp.
CTCGAGTGCGTGCCCGGCTGCGTCGTATTCGCGAATTCCGAACGCACGCATGGCTTCCGGTGTCGCATAGGCCTGCTCGCCTGCGCTGTGTCGCAGCGTGGCGGCCTCCCGTGCGCGCAGTTGCCAGTTGGACAGCCAGTGCGACATCCCGGTCAGGCAGTACGGGTCGTCCAGTTGGGCCGTGACCACCGGAGTCATCCCGAGCGTGACGAGGCGGCGGCGGCCCTCACTGGCCAGCGTGTCCAGTACCCGCATCAGCGGCAGGTACGACGCCGCCCACGACTGGTACAGCCATTCCTCGCCGACGGGCCATCGGCCGTGGTGGGCCAGCCAGGGGAGATGGGTGTGAAGGACGAGGGTAAACATGCCCGGCGTGGGATCCGAGTGGAGCGACCCGGGGCCGGGTCCCATGTTCACCGGCGGACCGCAACGGCGACGAGATCGAGGCTCTCGTCGATGTCCCGGCCGTCGCTTGCGCCCGGCTCGACGAGTTCGAAGTCGTCGATGGACAGCGCGGCGACGTCGGCCAGCAGCTCCTGGGGCCACTCGGCGCCGGCGACGGCCCGTTCGATTTGCGCGTCGATGATGGAACCGCCGTACTTCTGGTCGAGCTCGGCCAGGCGCGGACCGTGGTAGACGCCGAGCATGGCCTCCACGGCGAAGCCACCGGCGACGAGCAGCTCGGTGAGCTCGGCCGCGTTGAGCTCACGCGTGTGGAACGGGTTGAGCGGAGTGTCGCGGCCTGGGGAGAAGGTGATCCGGTTGGGGGTGGACATCAGCAACACCCCGCCGGGACGCAGCACCCGGTGGCACTCGGCAACGAATCGACCCTGATCCCACAGGTGTTCGATGACCTGGAAGTTGACCACCACGTCCACCGCACCGGCTGGCAATGGCAGGTCGGCCAGGTTGCCGTGGCGCACGTCGATCCTGGGGTACCTGGCCCGCACGTGGGCAACGGTCTGTTCGTCGTAGTCGAGCCCGATCACCCGGGTGGCGACGTCGGCGATCAGCTCGGCGCCGTAGCCCTCGCCGCAGCCGGCCTCCAGCACCTCGCGGTCGACGCAGCGGTGCGCCAGCCGTCGGTAGACGACCTCGTGTCGGCGGAACCAGTAGTTCTCCTCCGCCAGCCCCGGTACCGTGCGCTCGCCGGTGAGGGGGAGCTCAGCCGACGGCTCGTGGACGGAAAATGCGCTCATTGCAAAGGCAGGCTAACGCAGGGACGGGGTTTGTCACCCGTCCACGATCAGTTCACCGCCGGAAGGGGAGCGCCAGCACACAATCCTCGACCAGTTATGGTGTTCCTGCGTATCACCTCAAGTTACCGGCGAGTAACATGGTGGTCATTGCGTAAGACGTGATAAGTCAGGCCGCTTCCCGGCCTCATCGAGGAGGACGAACCACACTCATGACGAACATCGTGGTCCTGATCAAGCAGGTCCCAGACTACGAGAATCGCCAACTCTCGGATGACTTCACCCTGGACCGGGCCGGTAGCGATCCGGTGCTGGACGAAATCAACGAGAAGGCGGTCGAGGTCGCGCTGCAGCTCAAGGAGAAGCACGCCGACGCCGGCTACAACGTCGTCGTCCTGACCGCCGGACCTGCGGGCGCCGAGTCGGCCATCCGGCGTGCGCTGTCGATGGGGGCCGACGAGGCCTACCACCTCTCGGACGAGGGACTGCACGGCTCGGACGTCATCCAGACCTCGTTCGCCCTGGCGAGCGCGCTCGGGCAGATCGAGGACATCGAGTTGGTCATCGCAGGCAACGAGTCCAGCGATGGCGTCGGTGGCGCCGTACCCGCGATGCTGGCCCACTACCTCGGCCTGCCGCAGCTGACGCACATGCGCACCATCGACGTCGCCAACGGCAAGGTGACCGGCGAGCGCGAAACCGATGACGGTGTGTTCGAACTCGAGGCGACGGTGCCCGCCGTCGTGAGCGTGAGCGAGAAGATCGTCGAGGACGCGCGCTTCCCGTCCTTCAAGGGCATCATGGCCGCCAAGAAGAAGCCCGTCGCAGCGCTGACGCTGGCCGGAATTGGTGTCGAGGCCGACGAGGTCGGTGGCGCCAACGCGTGGTCGACCGTCCAGGTCGCCACGCCGAAGCCGCCGAAGACCGCAGGCGAGAAGGTGACCGACGAGGGCGAGGGCGGCCAGCAGATCGCCGACTACCTGGTCGCGCAGAAGCTCGTCTGACCCTCCTGTAGCTAGACCTACCAAGACCCCATACGCAGAGAGCGAAGGCAATGGCAGAAGTACTCGTGCTCGTCGAGCACGCCGAAGGCAAGTTGAAGTCCATCACCGGTGAACTGCTCACCGCGGCCCGCGCACTGGGCGAGCCGTCGGCCGTCGTGGTTGCCGCTCCAGGCACCGCCGCGACGCTCACCGAAGCGCTGAAGGCCGCTGGCGCGGCCAAGATCTACGCCGCCGAATCCGACGTCGTCGATCAGTACCTGGTCACCCCCAAGGTGGACGTGTTGGAAGGGCTGCTCGAAACGGCTTCTCCGGCAGCGGTATTGGTTGCCTCCACGGCAGAGGGCAAAGAGGTTGCCGGTCGGCTCGCAGCCGCCACCTACTCCGGTGTGCTGTGGGACGTCGTCGGTGTCAAGGAGGGCCCGGTAGCGGTGCACTCCGTGTTCGGTGGTGCGTACACCGTTGAGGCGAAGGCGACCAGCGACGTGACGATCATCGCGTTGCGTCCCGGTTCGGTCGAGGCCGAGCCCGCAGCCGGCGCAGGCGAATTGGTCACCGTCGAGGTGCCCGCGCCCGCGGAGAACGCCACCAAGATCACGTCCCGTCAGCCCGCGCAGAAGAGCGCGCGTCCGGAACTGACCGAGGCCAAGATCGTCGTCTCGGGTGGCCGTGGTGTCGGCAGCAAGGAGAACTTCGGCATCGTCGAGGAGCTCGCCGACGCGTTCGGCGGTGCCGTCGGTGCGTCGCGGGCCGCGGTGGACTCGGGCTTCTACGAGGGCCAGTTCCAGGTGGGACAGACCGGCAAGACCGTCTCGCCCCTGCTGTACGTCGCGCTCGGCATCTCCGGCGCCATCCAGCACCGCGCCGGCATGCAGACGTCGAAGACGATCGTCGCCGTCAACAAGGACGAAGAGGCCCCCATCTTCGACATCGCCGACTTCGGCGTCGTCGGGGACCTGTTCAAGGTCACGCCTCAGCTGACCGAGGCGGTCAAGACCCGCAAGGGCTGATCGCTTCGCGGCGAGTGAACCAATGCGAAACCCCGGTGCCTTGGGCACCGGGGTTTCGTGTGTCGAGGGTCGGCCGCATCGGGAGTGCTTGCGGCCGTGGCTGCTTCGGGGCTACCGCTCGCCGCCGACCGGGCTCAACCGGTGGGCCTCGATAGACTGCAGGATCTCGGCGCTGCGCACTGCGATGTTGGACAGCAACGACGAGGTGAGTCCGTGGGTGTGTTCGGTGTTGCCCTGGATGAACAGCCCACCGGCGGTGGGCCGCGAGGTGGCGAGCCGATAGTCGCGCGACACCACCGGCCGGCCGAACTCGTCGAAGCGCAGTTCGTCGCACATCTCGCCCAGGATGCCGCGCAGCGGCGCGGGTAGGAAGCCGGTGGCGTAGATGACCGCGTCGCAGTCGAGTTGGTCGACGACACCCGACGGGTGGTGCAGGATCTCGACGCGCACCCCGTCGTCGTCCTCCTTGGTGGCCTGCACGCTGGAGGCGCCGCGCAGGAACAGGCGCCGTCGTCCGGATACTCGTTCGGCGTACTCGCGGGCGTAGAGCTCCTCGATCAACGGGAGGTCGACGGCCGAGTAGTTGGTGCTGCGGTGGTAGTCGATCAACTGTCGGCGCACGCCGGGATCGGCTCCGTAGAAGTCGTCGACGGCGTCCGGGTCGAAGACCCGGTTGGCGAACGGGCTGTCGTCGGCGGGGCTGTAGCCGTACTTGGCGAACACCCCGTGCACCTCGACGGTCGGCGACGAATCGTGGAGGTAGGCCGCGACTTCGGCCGCACTCTGTCCGGCGCCCACCACGACGAAGCGGTCGTGGCGACGTGAGGGCAGCCGCTCGAGGTCGTGAAGGAAGCAGTGATTGTGGACTTGGCGGGCCGAGGCGGTGACGCCAGGGGGAAGTTGCGGCGCGAGCCCACCCGCGATCACGACATTGCGCGCCCGCAGCCGGCCGGGATGGGCCCCGGTGAGCTCGAGCTCGAACCCATCGTCGAGCTCGCGAATCGCGGTGACCCGCGTTCCGTAGCGCACCGTAGCGCCGACCTTGTCGGCGGCCCAGCTCAGGTAGTCGTGGAATTCGAGCCGGGTGGGGAAGAACGTCTTGTAGTTGATGAACTCGGTGAGCCGGCCACGTTCGGTCAGGTAACTCAGAAACGTGAATGCGCTCTGTGGGTTGCGTTGGGTGACCAGATCCTTGAGGAACGAGATCTGCATGGTGGCGCCGGGTATCAGCATCCCGGTGTGCCAGCCGAATTCGGGCTTGAGTTCGACGAACTCAGCGCTGATGGGCCGGGTGACGGCGGGTTCGGCGTTGTGTTCGTGGATGGCGATGGCCAGTGCGAGATTGGAGGGTCCGAATCCGACGCCGACGACGTCGTGCATCGGATCGAACCCGTTGGTCTTCGGGGTGTCGGCTGAGTCGTTCATGCGCCTGCCATCTGGTCGACGGCGCCGGGCACCGGTTGGGCGGGGTCCGAGCCAAGTGCCACGATCCGGTTGGCGGCGTCGACGTGCACGACCCGGGTGAGGTGGGCGCTGCGTTCGGATTCGCTCACCTGGCAGAACGACATGATGATGACGAGATGGCCGGGTGAGACGAGATGCGCTGCTGCGCCGTTGATTCCGATGACTCCTGAGCCGGGGGCGCCGGTGATGGCATAGGTGACCAGGCGGGCGCCGGTGGTGATGTCGACGACGTGCACCTGCTCGCCCTCGATGATGTCCGCCGCCGCCATCAGCTCCTGGTCGATGGTGATCGAGCCCACGTAGTGCAGGTCGGCCTGCGTCACCGTCGCGCGGTGAATCTTGCCTCCGAGCAATGTCCGCTGCATTCTCGCCTCTCTCGTTGCCGTCCGGGTGACGGGCTGGGCATGCTTCTCGGCACACATTTAGCCAAGGCTAACCTATCTATCAGTCTTGGCAAGACCTTCGGCCACCCCGCTGCCGTCGGCGCGTCGCGAGTGTGGTTGGTGCGCAGTGCATCACGCCACTCTCGGGCCGGGCAGACGGCACGAGTGGGCCCCAGGAAGAGTCTTAAAGTTAAGCAAGCCTAAGCTAATGTTTTCCTGTACCTGCTGTCTACCTGAGAGGAATTCGAGAGTGAAGTTGGGTTATGTGAGGTGGCGTCGCACCGCGGCGGCCATCGCCGCGACGGTCCTGACGGTCGGTCTGGTGGGCGCCTGCGGTTCGTCGCCGAAGAGTGCTCCAGAGTCTGACCACGCGGTGAAGATCAGCCACAAGTTCGGCGAGACCACCGTGCCCGCCAACCCGACCCGGATCGTCACGGTCGGATGGACCGATCAGGACTTCGTGCTGCCGTTCGGCGTGGTGCCGGTGGCCGCCCGGACCTTCGAGGACAACTACGACAACTACCCCTGGGTCAAGGCTGCCACCGACGGCAAGGGTGTTCCGACCTGGGGTGGGGCCGACTCGATCGACTACGAGGCGATCGCCGCCAAGAAGCCCGACCTCATCTTCGCGATCTACGAATCGATCGACAAGCAGACCTACGAACGGCTTTCGCAGATCGCCCCCACGGTGATCCAGTCGGCCGACTACGCCGACGAACAGACCCCATGGAACGTCCAGCTCATGACCACGGGCAAGGCCTTGGGCAAGGAAGCTCAGGCAAGGGAACTGGTCGATCGGGTGCAGGGCAAGATCGACGCCGCCCGCAAGGCCAATCCGGAGTTCGACGGCAAGACGTTGGTGATGGACGTCGGTCCGGAGAACGGAGGGCATTACCTTCTGCCGGAGAACGATCCGCGGCGCGGACTGTTCACCGCCCTGGGGTTCAAGGCCCAGGACGTCGCCGGCGACGTCAGCGAGGAGAAGCTCGCCGAACTGGACAAGGACGTGCTGTTCATCACCGGTGCCACCAAGGAGCAGATGCTGGCGTCACCGGCGTTCGCACGGCTGGGTGTCGTCGCGAAGGACCGCGTGCTCTACACCGACTTCGCCTCGAATCTCAACGGGGCGTTGACCTACAGCGGACCCGACGCGCTGCAGTACGCGCTGGATACGGTCACCCCTCAGCTGGCCAATGCGCTCAACGGCCGTCCGGTGGCGGACTTGGCCAACGCCTGACCCGAAGCGTCCCAACGCAACTGCCCGCCGGTGCGAACCGGCGGGCAGTCGTGCGTCACGGGGCCAGTGCGCGGGCGATCAGCGGGCCCAGCGTCTCCAACACCTCGGCGTCCAGCAGGTCGGAGTGCCGACAGTTCAGCGCCGTCACGCGCAGCTCACCGCCGACGTGGTCGCGCCACGCCGCCGAGGCCAGGCCCGAGCGAATCGGCTCGAGCGTCGCATCGACGAAGAAGACGTCGCCGTCGTACCGGCCGTAGTCCGCTCCGACGTTGAATCGTTCTGCGGCGACGTAGTTCTCGACGGCCATGGCGATCCGGGCGTCGTCGAGAATGGCGATGGCGTCGTCGTGTGAGCGCATCAGCGCCACCGCTTCGTCGGTCGTCATCCTGGCGCCCGGGTCGACCGGAAAGCCCATTTCGCGAAGCACCCCGGCCAGCACCGCGCCGGCGTCGAAGTCGTGGTCTTCGGTCGTGTCGGGATAGGAGTCGAGCATGCCGACGAAGCCGACCTCACGGCCCCGACCGGCCAGTTGCTGCGCGATGAGCAGCGCGACCGCTCCGCCGAATGACCAGCCCAACAACCGGATCGGACCGTCCGGGGCGATGGACGTCACGGCCTCGACGTAACTGGCGGCGAGTTCGGCAATGTGCTCGGGAAGCGTTCCGCCGGAGAACAGCGGAGACTGCAGACCGTACAGCGGAACATTCTGGGGCAGATGGCGTTTGAGCCCGGCGTACGGCCAGCTGAGTCCACTCGCAGGGGGCAGACAGAACAGCGGCGGCTCGGTTCCGGTCGTCCGCAAAGGCAGCACCAGTCCGAACCCGTCGACCGCGTCGGGTTCGGGGGCGCCGGTCACCCGCGCCCCGACCTGGGCAACCGTCGCCGCCGTCATGAGCTCGGACAACGGCACGTCGACGTCGAACTCGCGCCGGATGGCCGCGGCCAGCCGCACCAACAGCAGGGAGTGGCCGCCGAGAGTGAAGAAGTCGTCGTCGATGGTGGCGACGGGAGTGTCGAGCAACTCGGCAAACAGGGTGCAGAGTCGGCCCTCGGTCTGGGTTCGTGGAGGGCGTCCGGTCGTGGTGGCGAATCGCGGCGCGGGGAGGGCGTTTCGGTCGAGTTTGCCGTTGGGGGTAAGTGGGAAGGTGGCCAGTTCGACGTAGGCGGCGGGAACCATGTGGACGGGTAGCGTCGCGGCGG
>JAHFVB010000246.1:0-2902 GCA_023264755.1 Mycobacterium sp.
CGTGCCGGCCGGTCGCCCGGTTGCCCAGCCCGAACCCGGGGTGGTCGATGATCAAATTTCCTGGGACCAGCAGTGCGGGCAAAACTTCCCAAGCGTTAGTATTAGCTTCGCGGTAGCGCGGCCCGCCGTCGCCGCCCCGCCGAAAAAGCCCTGCTAGACGGTGCCTTGAGTAGTAGCAAGTATGGGTGGCAGCGACTTTTCAGTGGTTTGCACTTGGCCTCCCGCACATCACTCGCTACGATGGTCAGCAAATAGGCCGACAACGACGACCGCTCGTAACGCCAAGTGGAGGAAATCTCGATGAGCATGACATTCGCCGCACGGTTGAACCGTCTGTTCGACACCGTCTACCCGCCAGGACGCGGTCCTCACACCTCGGCGGAAGTAATCGGAGCGCTCAAGGCGGAGGGCGTCACGATGTCGGCTCCGTACCTCTCTCAGCTGCGTTCGGGCAATCGGACCAACCCCTCCATGGCAACCATGGCGGCACTTGCCAACTTCTTCCGCATCAAGCCCGCTTACTTCACCGACGACGAGTACTACGAGAAGCTCGACAAGGAACTCACGTGGCTGGCGAACATGCGTGACGAGGGCATCCGCCGCATTGCGGCACGCACCGTCGGACTGTCCCCAGAGGCCCAACAAGACCTCGTCTCCAAGGCCGAAGAGCTACGCCGCCAGGAACACCTCGACGATTAGCGGACCGGGGCGCCCCTGCCCCAACCGGCGAATCCTTGCGGTCGGGTGCTCAGCCCACCGCAACGTCCGCTCCACTTTCCAACGCCCGATACTGCTCGGCGATGGCCAGGATCCACTCCCGGTCCGAGTACGGCGCCGGCTGGCGTAGCCAATCGGGCCCGGGAAACTCGATGTTTGCCGAGTCTCCATCCTGGCCGCGGCCGGCATGGATCCACGACGCGATCCGCCGAGCCTGCTCCTCGGGCGTCGCGGCGCTCACCCCCGGATCCGACCCGCGAGGCGCGCGGGGCACCTCAGCTCCCAACGCGCGGATGGCCTCGAGGTAGAGCGCATCCGAAATCAGCGACATCTGCTCCGCGACGCGGAAGAGCAGTGGCCCACGCGGTCGGACCCCGATCCCCACGTTGGGATGTCTACGGTGCAGTTCCTCCAGCAGAGGTCGGATGATCCGCAGCTCGCGCCGCGCCCCGAACCAGTCCTCGACGCTGGGGAGCAACGATCCACTGGCCACCACCAGCATCGCGCAGCCGAGCAGGGTCGCCGCGGTGCCCACCCCGACGAGTCGGGTGTTGCCCGCCGCGCGAAGCAAGAAGAATGCGCTGGCCAGCACGATGAGCACGATTCCGACGGTGAAGACGAACAAGGCCCGCCCACGTCGGGTGCGATTGGAGTGCCGCACCCCTGCCCACGAGACCAGCGTCAAGGCGAAGAATACGTACAGAAGCGTTGGCAACCAAGACAACTCGGTGCCACCCGGACCCAAGTTGCGGCGCAGGTACTCCTCCGGTGTCATCTCGGGCTGTTGCGGGTTGGCGAAGAACGCCACCAGGGTCGCAGCCGCGACGACGGCCGCAACCGCGTACTGCACCAGCGCGATGCGCCGGATCGCGACCGGCTTGCGAGCCGAGGCCGCCGAGCTGATCATCACGCAACTTCCTGCGGCACAGGTGATCAGCGCGACCTGGCTGAGCACCGTCGAGACGTTCGGCCACCGCAGCAGTGTGTCCAGCAGCAGCGTCAGCGGCTGCCAGTTCAGCGCCGCCACCGCCGCGAGACTGCCCAGCGCGACGATCATCGCGGAGCTCACCAGGGATTGCTTGTTGACCAATGCCCAGCCGATGCGAAGGCCGGTCGCCAACCCCAGCAGGCCGGCGATCACCCAGATGATCAACCAAACGCCTCTCCGAGCCTCACCTGGACGATCGAGGCTCGATCCGAAGGCAACCGGCCCAGCCGATAGATCAGCAGCGCCGCGAAGTCCTCGGCCTCCTGCTCGGCGTCCTCCCCGCTGGGCCCCATGCAGCCGGTGCGTTGATTGAGCATGTAGCCGATGAGCTCGGAGCTGGCGAACTCGGTGTTGTCGCGGGCCGCTTCGACGACCGACATGCCCTCGTGGCCCAGCACCAGGTGCCCCAGTTCGTGGGCCAGCGTGCGGTCGCCGGCCGGCAACCCCTCCTGGATCAGGAAGACGTCGCGGTCGACGTATTGGCGCCATTGACCACAAACACCCGAGGGCAGTTCGGCCATCTGGAGCTCGATGGGCCGCGCCCGATCGTCCGCGACGGCGGCCACCAGGCGGGCAAGCGACACTTCACCGGTCCGCGGGGCGAGATCGAGGACACCGTTCACGGCACGCGTCACGCGACGACTGGCAGGCATCGACTCCCCTTTCGATGAGTTCCACTATGGCGCTCGGTCGACGTTCTAGCCGACCAATCGCGTCAACCCACGAAGCGTGCTGTTCCGCCGGCCCGAAGTGAGTGCCCCGCCCGAGCCTGTCGATATCCGAGCAGCGCCCCCGCGCCGGTGAGCACCAGGATTCCGGTAAGCCCAGGTACCGCCACCGCAGCCACTTGACCCAACCCGGCCGCCCGAAGGTACTCACGATATCCAGCCCGGTACGAAGGCGAGTTCAGGGCTGCGGCGGAACCGGTTTCCGGCCCGGCCTTCGCCTCGGTCCGGCCTCCAGGGACTCGCGGTGGCTCCGGCGCCACTTGGCGGGGTCCCAGACCCGCCCCTCCGGGACCACCAGCTCCTCCGGCCGCCGCGCCGGGGACGCCCAACGGCGGGATGACGATGACCGGAAGCGTGACGGGGGCGAGGGGTAGCGCGGCGGCCGTGGCGAGCCCGGCGGCCGCTTCCAGCACCGGATCGGTCGCCACGCCCGGCACCTGCGGGGCTACCTCGACTGCCAGGGACGACG
>JAHFVB010000246.1:2912-7454 GCA_023264755.1 Mycobacterium sp.
TGGGGCCCCGTACGGGTCGGGTGCTTCCACCGCCTCCGCCTCCGCCGCCACCGCTGCTGGGTGGTTGGCTCGGAGGCGGCGGTTGACCCGGTCCACCCGGATCACCGGGATCGTCGCAGTCCCCCCACCAGGGCGGGCGGGGCGGATGCGGATCGCCGGGATCGTCACCTGACCAAGGTCCGCGCAGCCGCACCGTGATTTCGACTATCGGTGGCCCACCGGGCCGTTGCGCGCCGGTTTGCGAAGGATCGGCGGAGCCGGCGTCAGCTCGTTTGCCAGAACGTCCGGGAACAGCGCCGGGCCCGTCGCCAGGCCGACCCATCCGTCCGTCGCCGAACTTCGAGCGCTGACCGGACGGCGTCCGGGACGATCCGTCCAGTACCGGCTTCGCTCCCCGCCTGGCCGATTCGTCGGCACCGGCCCGCGGGCGGTGACCCACCGACGGGCCGCGGCCATCGGCCGAGTGGGCACGTCGCGTGTCGTGATCCGGGGACTTGTTCGGTTCGGCAAAGGCCAACCCGCTGCCGGAACCACCGATTAGCAGGCCCGAAGCCATGACGGCGGAGGCCGCGGCGATCGTCATACGCGAAGCCACGTCGTCACCACCCCTCACGGCGCCATCGATCAGCACTGCAGAACCCCCTCGATTGTCGCACGAGCGGGTCTCGGTGTTTGCTGCGAGTCTGAATGACGGGACTCCGACGGGGCCGGAACCAGCCTTCCCCGCACACGGCGATAGTGTGAGCCTCACCAGCGGAGCCACGATCGCACATTCGCAACGAGATGACCGGGAGGCGGCCGGGATGGGCCTGTTCATACGGCGCAAGAGCCGGGCAACCCGACGGGCCGAGGCGCGCGCCATCAAGGCCAAGGCCAAGCTGGAAGCCAAGCTCGCGGCAAAGAACGAGACGCGGCGAATCAAGTCGGACGCCAGACGTCAGACCGCGGCCATGAAGGCCGAGTTGAAGGCCCAGCGCGACCACGACAAGGCCGCCCTCAAAGTTGCCGAAACCCAGCTGAAAGCCGCCAGGGAAGGCAAGTTGCTCTCCCCGGCGCGGATTCGCCGCGGGTTGACCGTGTCGCGAATCCTGGCTCCCGTGCTGGTTCCCGTCGTCTACCGCGCAGCAATCGCCGTACGCGGCCTGCTCGACCAGCGCCGCGCCGAACGGCTCGGAGTCCCACTCACCCAGCTGGGCCAGTACTCCGGCGGGAGCGGCGCCCTGTCGGCCCGCATCCGCGGCGCCGAACGGTCGCTGCGCCAGGTCGCGGAGCAGAACCCGAAGGACGCCGAGACCAAGCAGTTCGTCTCCGCCGTGACGGGCCGGCTCACCGATCTGGCCACCGCCGTGACGGCGGCGGAGAACATGCCGACGTCGCGCCGCCGGGCCGCACACGGCGCGATCAGTGCGCAACTCGACGGCATCGACGCTGATCTGATGGCCCGACTGGGCGTCGTCTGAGCATTCCGTGGCACTCGACCCGACCCTGGTGGCCCGCTGGCGTGGAGTGGCAACGGCTTCGTTGACCGCCGCACTCGCGGTGGCGGCGCACGCCGCGGCGGGAGGTGCGACGCCATCTGGCGCAGGAGCCGCGCTGGTCGGCGCCATGGCGATCACCATCGGCGCCCTCGCCACCTCGGTCCGCAGGGCGGCGAACCAACCCGTGCTGCTCGGGTTGTTGGCGGGTGGGCAGCTGGTCGGCCACCTACTGCTGGGCGGCTCGGGACATCACCACGTGGCGACGGCTGGCCACGGTACGGCCGCCATGACCGTCGCGCACGTCGCCGCTGTGTTTGCGGGCGCCGCCCTCATCGCCGCGGCGGGCCGGCTGGGCTCGGCACTGTCCCATGCCGTGCGGGTGGCGATCCCACCGCAACACGAGCCCGTCGCACCCGCGCCGCCGCGCCGTTTCGACGGCGGCGATCAACCGTTGCGTTCCAGCCTGCAGCTCGCAGCTTCCGTGTCGCATCGGGGTCCACCGGTTCAGCTCGCACGCTGACCCCTGACCTCGAATCCGACACACAGAAAGCCACAACAGCATGAGCTTGACCCCTCGGGCGCCCCGGCGCGCCCGCTTCGCGGCGGGCACCGTCGCCGCCGTCCTCATCGGTGCCATGACGCTGGGCGCCGCGCCCGCGTGGGCCCACGTCCACGTCGACGCCGACGACGCTGCCCCCGGCAGCACCTCCGTCCTAACGTTCCGGGTGCCCAATGAGTCCGACAAGGGCGCACTGACAACGCAATTCAGTGTGAGCCTGCCGAACGTCGCCTCCGCCATGACCGAGTCGATGCCCGGTTGGACCTCGCGACTCGACCGGGACGGCGCGGCAGGCACCGTGCGCTCGGTGACGTGGACGGCCACCCCCAACGTCGGAATCGCACCCGACCAGTTCGGCCTGTTCCGCGTCTCCGTGAAGCTGCCCGATCAGAAGTCGGTGACCCTGCCCGCCACCCAGACCTACTCGGACGGCTCCGTCGTGAAGTGGGACGAGCCCGCCCTGCCGAACGGCGGGGAACCCGAACACCCGGCCCCGGTGCTGGCGCTGACCGGTGCCCCCGTGGCCGGCGACGGCGACGGCGACGGGCCGCCGGCGTCCCCCGCGGCGCCAGCAGTCGAGGCCACCCCGGCCACGCCTCCGACCACGACTGCCGAACCGGCGCGTTCCTCGTCGGACGACACTGCCCGGTGGCTGGCTGGAGGCGCGCTCGTACTCGCTGCGATCGGAGTCGTCGCGGCGCTGGCCGGACGCAAGCGCACGTGATCAGGCGACTGCTGACCTACGCCGCGGTGGCGTGGGTGCTGGGTCTGGTGGCGCTCGCGGGCGCCGGTCCCGCGTCGGCCCACGCCGTCCGCGTCGCCACCGATCCGGCGCCGGACGCCGCCGTGGTCGAGGGCCCCGCGCAGGTCAGCGCGACGTTCAACGAGCAGCTCCAGACGTCGTTCGCCGCGATGACGGTGGTGGGACCCGATGGCAACCTCTGGTCGAACGGCGGGCAGCCACAGGTCCAAGGCGCGGTGGTGTCGGTCGGTTTGCGGCCGCTGGGCCCGGTTGGCAACTACACCGTCAACTACCGGGTGACCTCGGCGGACGGGCACGTGGTGTCGGGCTCGTGGTCGTTTCGACTGACGAAGGCCGGGACGGGTACCCCGGGGCCACGCGTTTCGGCGGCCCAGCCCGCCGACGGCGGACTGCCGATCTGGCCGTTCGTCGCCGCCGCGGTGGCGATCGTCGCAGCGGGGGCCTGGTGGGCGGCGCGGCGCAGCAGGTGACGAAGTGGCGGACGGTGGCTGCGGGCGTGGTCGTGATGGCGACGGCCGCAGCCACCGCCTGGGCCCTGGCCCATCCGGAAAACCCGTTGGGGGCCAGCGCGATTCGGGCCTGCTCGGATTTCGCTGCCGTGGTGACGCTGGGGTTGGCGTTGGTCAGCTGGCTCGACGAGCCACGGTTCCGCGCCGAGCTGGCGGCGCGGGCCACCGGCCCGCTCATCGTCAGTGCGGCGGTGTGGACGGCCGCCGAGTTGGTGCGGCTGCTCGTCGCGGCGGCGGAGGCCGCCGGGGTGCCGGTGGCGGCGCTGGACGTCCACACCGCGACGGAGTTCGCCGCGGCAACCTCGGCAGGCCGATCCGGCCTGGTGTGCCTGATCGCAGCGGCGACGTGCGTCGTCGCTGCGGCGCTCCCCCGGACGGCCTCGACGGGCGTGGCGACGACGGGCCTCGCGGCGCTGGGGCTGATGGGCAGGAGCCTGGTCGGCCACCTCTCGGCGAGCGTGCTCGGCGGGTTCGCCGTTGCGCTGCACGGACTTGCGGCCGGGGTGTGGTGCGGCGGGTTGGCGGCGCTGGTGCTCACCGTCGACCGCCGTGGCCAGTGGGCCAGGGTGCTGCCGCGGTTCTCCCAGCTTTCGTTGGGGTGCGTGGTGGTGCTGCTGGTGGGTGGCGTGGCGGGTGCCTTCGTGACGCTGGGCTCGCCCGAGGCGCTGTGGGCGACGGGCTACGGGCGCCTGCTTGCGGCGAAGATCGTCGTCACGATCGCGCTGGTGGTGCTGGCGTGGAGCAATCGGGCCCGCTGGCTTCCGGCCGCACGGACCCATCGCGCCTCCGCCGAGGTGTCTCAGCTCAGGTCGCGGGTGGAGCTCGCTTTGATGGGCGTAGCGCTGGCATTCGCCGCTGCGCTCACGGTCACGGGTTAGCGGCTGAGCCCAACTGGCATGATGGGGTCCACTTCCAGCTTTCCTCCCCGATGGACGAGAACTGCAAAGGAGCAGCCACATGGCCGACGAGCAGGACCCTCCGGTCGCCGAACCCGACCCGGCGGACGGCCCACCAGCCGCACCGCCACCTGCCAAGAAGGCGCCTGCCAAGCGGGCGCCGGCCAAGAAGGTGCCTGCGAAGAAGACTCCGGCCAAGAAGGCCCCGTCCAAGGCCGCCAAGAAGGCGCCGCCCGCCAAGGCCGAGCCCGCCGCCGCTGATCCCCCCAAGGCCGACCCGGTCGCGGTCGAGCCCGCCGTGGCCGCCCCCGTCGCGGCCGAGCCCGCCGTGACCGCC
>JAHFVB010000247.1 GCA_023264755.1 Mycobacterium sp.
GCTGGCGCACTCCGCTGGCTACGTCGAGTTGTTCTACGGCCATCCGCTGAACCTGTCGTCCTGGGAGTTGGCCACCGACGCACTGGCTCGCAGCAATTCGGGCGCACTGGTCGGTGGGGCCAGGCGACTCTACGGAATCGTCGAGGGCGGCGACCTCGCCTACGTCGAGGAGCGGGTGGACGCCGACGGCGGCCTGGTGCCCCACCTCTCGGCCCGATTGGTCCGGTTCGTCGGCTGATGCGGCCTCGCCTGGCAGTCGTTGGACTCCTCGTCATGGGACTGCTCACCGCGTGCGGATCCGAGCCGGCACCGGCACCGGCACCGACGAGTGCTCAGCCGACCCTCCAGCACGGTTCCTACGCCCAATGCCTGGCCGCGCACGGGGTGCCGACACCGCCCGCAGGCCCGGCGGCGCCGCCCGGGGTATCCGACCAGACCTGGGCCGAGGCCCAGAAGGCGTGCGCGAACCAGGCTCCAGGACCTACGGGCTAGGCCGACTCAACGCACCCGCGGGCTTGGCCCGCTCAACCCATAGGCCTCGCACAGGCCGTTGCCATTCGACGCCCACGCTGCTCTCCTACCGTCGTCGCTGCCAACACACCTGTACGAGGAGGAACATTGAATCCCAGATGTCTACGGGCCGCGGTATTCGCCGGGGCCGCCATGGCGCTCATCGGCGGAGCCACGGCGTGTTCGTCGAACGGCACCTCCGAGCAGACGTCCTCGACTGCATCGTCGGCGACCTCGACGGGGGCCGTGACCGCGTCGACGTCGGCACCCGCGAGCACGCCTACCCAACCCGACCTGAATGCGTTCACCAAGTGCCTGACCGACAACGGGGTGCCCGCCCCGCCAGGCGGCGGACCTGGCGGGACGCCTCCCTCGGGCCCACCACCGGAGGGCGCACCGCCAGCGGGTGCTCCGCCTGCGGGTGGTCCCCCGCCCATGGGAGCGGGCCAGACTCCGCCCGCACCGCCGGGGGTCGACCAGGCGACCTGGGACAAGGCGATGCAGGTGTGCTCGTCGTTGGCTCCCGCGCCGCCCAGCTAGTCAGCCCAGACGTGTAGCCGACCCCAGACATGGGGCGGCCCCCGAGCCTTGGTTCCTGGTCGGACAAAACCGAGGGGCTCGGGGGCCGGGTGGCTGCGGGGAATTCGCCAGCGCGCGCGGATGATCCGCGCGTAGAGCAACGAATACTCCCGGCGCTGCTAGCGGGCAGCCACCTCACATGTCCATGAGTCAATCAATTTCTCGGACCACCTCCCTTCTCGTGTACGAGCGACCGTACTCCCGAACCGATGGCCCGACAACCGATTTTCTCGGCGCGTTCACGCTCCGTTCGCGACGGCCGCGGACACCAGCGCGGTGAGCTCCTCGGCCATCGGCGCGGCGCGCAGGGCTACCCCGTCGAGCGTATGCACCCTGGCCGCGAGCGTTACGCTCGACAGTAGCCAAATACCTTGCGCAGCAATCAGATCCGACTTGGTAAGCAACAGCTCTTCGCACGCCAGCCCGCGTTCGCGCACCACGTCGAACAAGGCGCGCGCGGTAGTGCCGGGCAGGATCGGCAACGACGTCGGCGGCGTCACCAACGTGCCGTCGAGGTAGCCGACCACCGTCGACCGGGGCCCTTCCAGGATGTAGCCGTCCGTACTCAGGAACACCGCGTCGTCCGCCCCGAGCGCGGCGGCGTGACGCAACGCGGCGACGCTGGCCGCATACGACACCGACTTCGCACCGGCCACCGACCACGGCGCTACGGCGAGGGCGGGCAGGCCGCGGTCCAGCGTGACCGCCGACACGCCGTCCCGACGGGCCGCCGCCACTCGAGCCGGTACCGGTGACACCGTCACGAAGCCGAGCGGGCTCGCGGCGCTGCGGCGTCCGTGGACCATGCGCAGCACCGCCTCGCCCGCGGCGTCCCACTGGGCCACCGCGGTGGCCACGGCGGCCCGCCACCGCGCCGGCTCGGGCGCGGGTAGGCCGACGACTGCGGCGGAGGCGGACAGCCGCGCCAGGTGCGCCTCGAGCAGACCCGGTCGACCGTCGCGCAGCAGCAGCGTCTCGAACACGCCGTCCCCGCGGTGGAACAAGGGGTCCCCGGCACTCACGACCGGGTACCCCGGCGCCAGCACTTCCCCGTCCACCGTGACGACGAGCTCGTCGCCTTGGCCGCGTCGGGTCGCCATGAGCCATGAGGGTAATCCGGGCTCGACACTTCCCCCGGCCGCTCCGCTGCGCCCCGCCGGCTCCGTAGAGTCGAGTGATGAGCGCAGCAGTTCCCACTCCCGAGCACGGTCCCGACTCAGGCGCCGTGTGGCATTACGGCGATCCGCTGGGCGAGCAGCGCGCTGCCGCCGATTCCGTCGTCCTGATCGACCGCTCGCACCGCGCCACGCTCAAGCTGACGGGCAGCGACCGCCGCAGCTGGTTGCACACCATCTCCAGCCAGCACGTCAGCGACCTTCCCGTGGGCGCGGTCGTCGAGAATCTGAACCTCGACGGCCAGGGCCGTGTCCAAGATCACTGGATTCAGACCGAGCTCGACGGCGTCACCATCCTGGATACCGAAGCGGACCGCGGCGAACCGCTGATGACGTACCTGCGCAGGATGGTGTTCCGGGCCGACGTGGCGATCGAACCCGCCGAGCTGGCGGTGCTGACGCTGCTGGGGCCGGGAGCCGCGGAGCCGGCCGTGCTCGCGGTGCTCGGCATCGCCGCGCTGCCCGCGGAGTGGACGGCCGCGCCGCTGGCCGGCGGCGGTTTCGTGCGCACGCTGCCCGATTCCGAGGTGGACGTCGTCGTCCCTCGCGACGGCGCCGCCGACTGGCGCGCGCGACTGGTCGCGGCGGGAGTTGCCCCGGCCGGCGTGTGGACCTACGAGGCGCGCCGGGTGGCGGCGCTGCGTCCACGCCTCGGGGTCGACACCGACGAGCGGACGATCCCGCACGAGGTCAATTGGATCGGCGGCCCAGGTGAGGGCGCCGTGCACCTGAACAAGGGGTGCTACCGCGGGCAGGAGACCGTCGCCCGCGTGCACAACGTGGGCAAGCCGCCGCGGATGCTGGTGCTGCTGCACCTGGACGGTTCGGCGGACCGCCCGGAGTCCGGTGACCCGGTGCTGGCCGACGGCAAGCCGGTGGGACGACTGGGTACGGTCGTCGACCACGTCGATCTCGGCCCGATCGCGCTAGCGCTGCTCAAGCGCGGGTTGGCGGCCGATACGGAGCTGACGACGGGTGGCGAGTCGGAGGTGGCGGCGGTCATCGACGTCGATTCGATGCCCCCGGCCGACGTCGTGGGCGCGGGTCGGATCGCCATTCAACAACTGCGCAGCCAGAAGAGCAGGTCGTGAGTGGCTTGCGCCAAGTAGTCATTCCAGTACGAGCGCGTGGCGTCGCGCAGCGCTCCGGGGCCGCGCTGGGGGCAGGCCTGCCAGCGTGAGCCCGCCGGGCACGGTAAAGTGTTGACAGGACAATAAACACACAGATCGGAGCCGCCCGAGCATCGGGCCGCTCCGTTATTGCGCGAGGGGGTCCCTCATGGGCCGAGGCCGAGCAAAGGCAAAGCAGACCAAGGTTGCGCGTGAGCTCAAGTACAGCTCACCGCAGACTGATCTCACGCAGCTGCAGCGGGAGCTGTCGCACGCTCCCGACAACCCAATTGGAAGCCGTGTAGTCGACGACGTGCCCGAGGAGTGGGCCGAAGAAGACGACTGGCGGCGCTAGGGCTCGCCGGCCCCGGCCGGCGCCTCATCGGAATCGCGGGTATCAGAAGCGCGGGTGTTGCCCAACCAGTTGGGTACGCGGCTCGCCCTTCTTGCCCTTCTTGACGACGCCCAGCGTCCAGCAATCGAGATGGCGGGCCGTCAGGATGGCCAGGGCGCGATCGGTGTCCTCGGGGGCGACTACCGCCACCATGCCGATGCCCATGTTGAAGGTCTTGTCCATCTCGGGCCGCTCGATGCGCCCGCGTTGGGCGATCATCGCGAAGACCGGCGCGGGTGTCCAAGTGCCACGGTCCATTTCGGCGATCAGACCGTTCGGAATGACGCGCTCCAGATTGCCCGCGAGCCCGCCTCCGGTGATGTGGCAGAACGTGCGCACCTGTGTCTCGGCGGCCAGCGCCAGACAGTCCTTGGCGTAGATCCTGGTCGGCTCCAGCAATTCTTCGCCGAGGGTGCGGCCGAACTCCTCGACGTGCCCGTTGAGGTCCATCCGGTCGATCTCGAGTAGGACCTTGCGAGCCAGCGAATAGCCGTTGGAGTGCAGCCCGGTCGACGACATGGCGATGATCACATCGCCCGGCTTGACCCGGTCGGGGCCCAGCACGTCGTCGGCTTCGACGACGCCGACGCCGGTGGCCGACACGTCGTAGTGGTCGGGCGGCATCACCCCGGGATGTTCGGCGGTCTCGCCACCCAGCAGGGCGCAGCCCGCGATCACGCAGCCGTTGGCGATGCCGGACACGATCTCGGCAACGCGTTCGGGCACGGTCCGGCCCACGGCGATGTAGTCCTGTAGGAACAGCGGCTCGGCCCCGCAGACGACCAAGTCGTCGACGACCATCGCCACCAGGTCCAGTCCGACGGTGTCGTGCTTGTCCATCGCCTGCGCGATGACCAGCTTGGTACCCACCCCGTCGGTGGACGCTGCAAGCAGCGGTTCGCGGTAACCCCCTCGCAGGGCGAACAACCCTGCGAAGCCACCGAGGCCGCCGCGCACCTCCGGTCGGGTGGCCTTCTGCGCCCACGGCTTGAACAGTTCGACGGCACGGTCCCCGGCGTCGATGTCCACCCCAGCCGAGGCGTAGGAGGCGCTAGCAGTTCCTTCGGCCTTCTTGCCCTCGCTCATCGCGCCCAAGGTTACCGGTCGCCGGGACGGCTGTGCACGCGCCACCGTCGGTACCTCGCTCGTCCCGGCCCACAACCGAGCTTCGGTGTGACACGCTCAGCCCTCGTGAACGCATATCGGCTGCTCGTCGTGGCGGCTGCCACGACCCTCCTGAGCTCGCTCGGACCCGCCGCACCGGCGTCCGCGACCCCCGGAATCGGCATCGCATCGGAGCCGCTCTCTCAAGCGGCCTTCGACGGGCGGGACTACGTCACCAGGCAAATCACCATCCAGCCCGGCGGAAGCACGGGCTGGCATTGGCATCCGGGTCAGGTGTACGGCGTGATCCGGGCGAGCACGCTCACGCACTACGCCGCGGACTGTTCGGTGGACGGGACGTACCCGGCGGGCAGTGCCATCACCGAGGCCGCCGGGGCGGACCACGTGCACGTCGGCCGGAACCTGGGGCCCGATCCACTCGTCATGTGGGTGAACTACGTCGTACCGGCCGGCGGGCCGCTGGCGATCGACGCGCCCAACCCCGGATGTGACTTCGATTGACCGATAACGGGTAGTCCATGGGGGCGGTCGCTACGAATACGTCACTAGCGGCCCGTAACCATTGGAGGAGCGTTGTCGGAATCCCACGCCCGTTGCCTGGTGACCGGGGCAACCGGGTACATCGGCGGGCACCTCGTCCCCATGCTGCTCGACCAGGGCCATCCCGTGCGTGCGCTGGCGCGCAATCCGGACAAGTTGGACGACGCCCCGTGGCGGAGTCAGGTCGACGTCGTGCGCGGTGACCTCGGCGACGCGGACTCGTTGGCGGCGGCGTTTCAGGACGTCGACGTCGTCTACTACCTGGTCCACTCGATGGGCACGTCGACTGACTTCGTCGCCGAGGAGGCCAAGGCCGCCAGGAACGTCGCGACGGCCGCTCGCGATGCCGGGGTCGGGCGGATCGTCTACCTCTCCGGGTTGCATCCCGATGGCGAGGTGCACGACCTCTCGCCTCATCTGCGGTCGCGTACCGCCGTCGGCGACATCCTGATCGGGTCCGGCATCGAGACCGTCGTGCTGCAGGCCGGCATCGTCATCGGTTCGGGTTCGGCGTCCTTCGAGATGATCCGCCACCTGACCGACCGGCTGCCGATCATGACGACCCCGAAGTGGGTGCACAACAAGATCCAGCCGATCGCCATCGACGACGTGCTGCACTACCTCGTCGGAGCGGCCGAGGCACCGATGCCCGCGTCGCGCACGTGGGACGTCGGCGGGCCCGATGTGATGGAGTACGGCGAGGCCATGCAGGGGTACGCCGACGTGGCAGGGCTGAGCAAGCGAATCATCGTCGTGCTGCCCTTGCTGACTCCGTCGATCGCCAGTTGGTGGGTGGGGTTGGTGACCCCGATTCCGTCGGGGCTGGCCCGTCCCCTGGTCGAGTCTCTGCATTGCGATGCGGTGGCCTCGGAGCGCGACATCGACACGGTGATCCCGCGGCCGCCGGGCGGGTTGACCGGCTATCGCGATGCGGTGACCAAGGCGTTGCGACAGGACGGCACCGCACCGCGGTCTGGCCGCAGACAACTCGCTAGGTTGAGTTCGCCCGTGCTGCAGTAACTTTCACGGCCTTCACGGTACCGCGGAGGCTCAGGGCCTGCGGAGAGCCGAGACGTTGTCGTTGTCGTCGACCACCACCGCGCCGCTGCGGGCGGCGTTGGCCAACATGTGCTCGATGACGTTCTTGCCGAGCGCGGACTCGCCGGGCAGCTCGATTGGGTAGTTGCCGTCGAAGCAGGCCGAGCACAGCCGCGACGACGGCTGCTCGGTGGCGGCGATCATGCCGTGGGTGCTGATGTAGCCGAGCGAGTCGGCCCCGATGGCCCGGCGGACGCCCTCGACCATGTCGTCCTCGTCGGCGCCGATGCTGGAGGCGTTGGCGATCAGCTCCGCCGGAGTGGCGAAGTCGATGCCGTAGAAACACGGCCACTTCACCGGCGGGGACGCGATGCGCACGTGCACCTCGAGCGCGCCCGCCTCGCGGAGCATCCGGATCAGCGCACGTTGGGTGTTGCCGCGCACGATCGAGTCGTCGACGACGATGAGCCGCTTGCCGCGGATGACTTCCTTGAGCGGGTTCAGCTTGAGCCGAATGCCCAGCTGGCGAATGGTCTGCGACGGCTGGATGAAGGTGCGGCCGACGTAGGCGTTCTTCATCAGCCCCTGGCCGTAGGGGATGCCGGAGCCCTGGGCGTAACCGACGGCCGCCGGGGTACCGGACTCCGGGACCCCGATCACCAGGTCGGCCTCGACGGGCTTCTCGGAGGCGAGCCTGCGGCCGATGTCCAGGCGGGTGGCGTGTACCGACCGGCCGGCGATGATGCTGTCGGGACGGGCCAGGTAGACGTATTCGAAGACGCAGGACTTGGGCGTCGGGTTGGCGAACCGGGTGGAGCGAACGCCGTCGGCGTCGATGGCCAGGAGTTCACCGGGCTCGATGTCGCGCACGAAGGACGCGCCGACGATGTCTAGCGCCGCCGTCTCCGAGGCGACGACCCAGCCGCGGTCGAGCCGCCCCAGGGA
>JAHFVB010000248.1 GCA_023264755.1 Mycobacterium sp.
AGCGCGGACGCATCCGGCGACGGCGCGTACGCGGTGCAGCTGGACATCACCGTAACGGGTCCCCTGGACGTCGACCGCCTGCGCGATGCGGTGTAGACGGTCGTCGCCCGGCATCCCAACCTGCTGGCCCGATTCGACGCCGAACTGGACCAGCCGGTGCAAGCCATTCCGGCCAAACCCGTTGCGCCGTGGCGGTATGTCGAGCTCGCCGACGTTCCGGGGGTCGAAGACGAACTCGAACGGGTATGCGCCGCAGAGCGCGCCGCAGTATGCGACCTGACCGCCGGGCCGGTCTTCCGGATCGCGTTGATCCGCGTCGCCGACGACCAGCATCGGTTCGTGCTGACCAATCACCACATCGTCATCGACGGCTGGTCGAAACCGATCCTGCTGCAAGAGATCTTCGCCAGCTATTACGGGCACCGGCTGCCCACGCCGGTGCCGTACCGCAGATTCGTCACGTGGTTGACCGACCAGGATCACGCGGCCGCGCAAGCGGCGTGGCGTGAGGTATTCGGCGGCTTCGACACCCCGACCCTCGTCGGCCGGCCCGGTCGGGCGGGCACCGGGCTGCGCGGCTACGAATCGCTCCAACTACCCGCCGACACCACGCGGGCGCTCGGTCATTTGGCACGCTCCTGCCGCACCACCGTCAGCACGGTGCTGCAAGCCGCCTGGGCGCAGATGCTGTACTCGCTGACCGGCCAGCAAGACGTGGCGTTCGGCATCGCGGTCTCCGGTCGGCCGACCGACGTGCCCGGCGCGGACTCGATGGTGGGCCTGATGATCAACACGGTGCCGGTGCGGGCGAGCATCACCGCCGAGACCACCATCGCGGACCTGTTGGAGCAGCTGCAGGAGGCGCACACCCACACCCTCGAACATCAGCACCTGGCGTTGAGCGAGATACACCGCATCACCGGTCACGACCAACTGTTCGACACCGTCTTCGCCTACGAGAACTATCCGATCGACACCGGAGCGTTGTCCGGCGCGGACGGACTGGCCATCAGCGAAATCGTCACCCGTGAATACACCCACTACCCACTTGCCGTGCAAGCCGTGCCCGGCCAGGAACTGAGTCTGCGCGTGGAATACGACACCGGGGTGTTCACCCCGGCCAAGATCGCCAAGTTGATCGAGCGATTGCGGCGGGTGTTGGTAGCCATGACCGCCGATGTGGAGGAGGAATAATGGGCGCCGAATCCTCACGGCGGTTGCTGATGTCGATCGATCTACTCGACGACGACGACCACGACGAACTGGACGGCTGGGGCAACCGGGCGGTACTGACCGCCCCCGGGCCCACGCCGGTCACGATTCCCCAGTTGTTCGACCGGCACGTGGTCCGCGCCCCCGACGCGGTGGCGCTGGTGGGCGGCGAACTGCTGTGGACGTACCGCCAGCTGGACGAAGCCTCGAACCGGCTGGCGCATCTGCTGGCCGACCACGGCGCGCGGCCCGGCGAATCCGTCGCCCTGCTGATTCCACGCTCCGCCGAGGCGATCATCGCGATTCTCGCGGTGCTGAAGACGGGCGCGGCGTATCTGCCGATCGACCCGGCCCATCCGGACGAGCGGATCGGATTCATGCTCGGTGACGCGGCGCCGGTCGTCGCGCTGACGACGACTGACCTGCACTCGCGGTTGGAGGGTTTCGCCGGGCCGGTCTTCGACGTCGACGACGCCCGCATCGACGCCGCACCGAGCACCGCTTTGCCGGGGCCGGTACCCGACGACCTGGCCTACATGACGTACACCTCGGGAACCACCGGAGTGCCGAAGGCGGTGGCCGTCACCCACCGCAACGTGGCGTCGCTGGTGGAGTCCCTGCCCGCTCAGGTGCCCGCCGGGCCCGGCCAGGTGTGGTCGCAGTGGCATTCGTTGGTCTTCGACGTGTCGGTGTGGGAGATCTGGGGTGCGCTGCTGCACGGTGGGCGGCTGGTGGTGGTGCCCGAAGCGGTGGCCACCTCACCCGACGACTTCCACGCCCTGCTGGTCACCGAGAAGGTGTCCGTCGTGTGCCAGACCCCGTCCGGGGCCGGGATGTTGTCCACCGAGCAATTGGAGTCGACGACGTTGGTGGTAGCTGGGGAGGCCTGCCCGAGCGAGCTGGTGGATCGGTGGGCGACCGCGGAGCGAGTGATGATCAACGCCTACGGTCCGACCGAGGCGACCATCTATGCGGCGATCAGCGCACCGTTGATACCGGGCACCGGGACGGTGCCGATCGGCTCACCGGTACCCAACGGCGCGACGTTCGTGCTGGACAAGATGTTGCGGCCGGTGTCGGCCGGCGTGGTCGGCGAGTTGTATCTGGCCGGACACAACGTGGCCGTGGGCTACGTGAATCGGTCCGGGCTGACCTCTTCGCGGTTCGTGGCGTGTCCCTTCGGTGGGCCCGGGGCGCGGATGTATCGCACCGGCGATCTGGTGCGCTGGGGTACCGACGGACAGTTGGAGTACCTCGGCCGGGCCGACGAGCAGGTCAAGATCCGCGGCTATCGCATCGAGCTCGGTGAGGTGCAGGCCGCGCTGGCCGGCTGCGACGGGGTGCAGCAAGCGGCGGTGATCGTCCGGGAGGACCGGCTGGGGGACAAGCGGCTGGTGGGTTACGTCATCGGGACCGCCGATCCGGCCGCGGTACGGGCGAAGGTGGCCGAGAAGCTGCCGGTGTACATGGTGCCTGCGGCCGTGGTGTCGATCGACGCGATGCCGTTGACGGTCAACGGCAAGCTCGACAAGCGCGCCCTGCCCGCCCCCGAATACGGCGGCAACGGCAACGAATACCGGGCGCCGGGCACGCATGTCGAAGAAATCCTGGCCGCCATCTTCGCCCAGGTGCTGGGTGTGGAGCGTGTGGGCGTCGACGATTCGTTCTTCGACCTGGGTGGGGACAGCATTCTGTCGATGCAGGTGGTGGCGCGGGCTCGGGCGGCCGGGGTGGTGTGCCGGCCGCGGGACGTGTTCGTCGAGCAGACCGTCGCCCGACTGGCGGCAGTAGCCCGAGTGACCGACGGTGGCGAGGCCGCCGAAGTCGACGAGGGCCTCGGCACGGTGGTGGCCACGCCGATCATCCGGTGGCTGAACGAGGTCGACGGCCCGGTCGACCAGTTCAACCAGACCGTGGTGGTGCAGGCTCCGGCCGGGGTGCAGCGCGCCGACGTCGAAGCGGTGTTGCAGGCGTTGCTGGATCGGCATGCGACGTTGCGGCTGCGGGTCAGTGACGACGGCAATGGCGAGTGGTCGTTGACGGTGCCCGAGGTCGGTGCGGTCGACGCCGCGGCCTGTGTGCAGACCGTCGACGTACTGTCCGACGAGGCGTTGGTGGCGGCCCGGTCGGGATTGAATCCGGCGACCGGAGCGATGCTGCGGGCGGTCTGGGCCGACCAGACCGGTGAGTTGGCGTTGGTGATTCACCACCTGGCCGTCGACGGGGTGTCGTGGCGAATCCTGTTGGAGGACTTGAACATCGCGTGGGTGCAACACCGCGGTGGGCAGCCGATCGTGCTGCCGGCCGGGGGCACGTCGTTCGCGCGGTGGTCGGCGTTGCTGGCCGAGCACGCCAGGGATCCGGAAGTGGTGGCCCAGGCCGAAGCCTGGCGTGAGGTCAAGGCAATCCCGTCGGTGCTACCGGCGGTGCAACCGGAGTTGGACACGTTCGCCACGGCCGGGCACCTGTCGGTGGAGCTGGACGGCAAGACCACCCGGGCGCTGCTCGGCGAGGTCCCGGCGGCCTTCCACGCCGGTGTCCAGGACATCCTGCTGATCGCCTTCGGACTGGCCTGGAACGAGTTCCTGGGCACCCGCGGGGCACCGCTGCTGGTGGACGTCGAAGGCCACGGCCGCGCCGAGGAACTGATCGACGACGTCGACCTCTCGCGCACGGTGGGCTGGTTCACCACCAAGTACCCGGTGGCCCTGGCGGCCGGCACGCTGTCCTGGCCGCGGGTGGTAGCCGGCGAGGCCGAGCTCGGTCCCGTGGTCAAGGCGGCCAAGGAGCGGTTGCGCGCCCTACCGGACGGGCTGAGCTACGGACTGCTGCGGTACGACAATCCCGATGTCGAGTTGGGCGGGGCCGACCCGACCATCGGGTTCAACTACCTGGGTCGGCTCGGCGCGGGCGCCGGCGACCTGTCCGACGAGCTCTGGCGGATGAGCCACGACAATCCGTCGTCGACCCGGGCGGCCTCGGCAGTGCCGATGCCGTTGATGCACACCGTCGAACTCAACGCGGGCACCATGGACACCGACACCGGACCGCGCCTGCAAGCCAACTGGACCTGGGCGCCGTCGGCGCTGGACCAGACCCAGGTCGGCCGGCTGAGCCAGCTGTGGTTCGAAGCGCTGCAAGGCATCTGCGCGAACGTCCGGGCCGGCGGAGGCGGACTGACCCCATCGGACATCGCGCCGGCCCAGCTGACCCAACAGCAGATCGACCAACTCCACCAGCAGTATCGGATCGCCGACGTGCTGCCGCTGACCCCGCTGCAGCAGGGCCTGCTCTTCCACTCCACGGTGGCCAAGAGTTCCGGAGACGACATCTACGCGGTGCAATTGGATGTCACCATCACCGGCATGCTCGACCAGCACCGACTGCGCGACGCCGTGCACACCGTCGTCGCCCGCCACCCCAACCTGGCGGCGCGTTTCACCGACCAGTTCGGCGAACCCGTACAGGTCATCCCCGCCGACCCCGTCATGGCCTGGCGGTACCTAGATCTGAGGGAGCACGACCGCAACCCCGACAGCGAGATCGAGCAGCTCTCCGCCGCCGAGCGCGCCGCGGTCCGCGACCTGGCCGACCGCCCGACCTTCCGGGCCGCGCTGATCCGCACCGCGGGCAACCGCCACCGGGCCGTCTTCACCTTCCACCACATCGTGATCGACGGTTGGTCGCTGCCGATCCTGCTGCAGGAGATCTTCGCCAGCTACTTCGGCCAGCGGCTGCCCGCCGCGACGCCGTACCGCAACGTCGTCAGTTGGCTCGCCGAGCAGGACCGCGACGCCGCGCTGGAAGCGTGGCGCAAGGTGCTGGACGGTTTCGAAACCCCCACCCTGGTGGCTCCGTCGGCTCAAGCCGGGCCGCGGGGCGTCGAGTCCTACCGGATCTCCACCGAGCAGACCGACGCGCTCGCCGAGCTGGCGCGGTCCTGCCACACGACGGTCAGCACCGTGCTGCAGGCCGCCTGGGCGCAGGTGTTGATGATGCAGACGGGTCAACAGGACGTCGCGTTCGGCACCGCGGTTTCTGGCCGGCCCGCGGAACTGGCCGGTTCGGAGTCGATCGTCGGCCTGTTGATCAACACGGTGCCGGTCCGGGCGCGCACCACCGCGGACACCACCGTGGCGGACCTGCTCAAGCAGTTGCAGAATGCGCACAACGAGACCCTCGAGTACGAACACCTGGCGCTCAACGAGATTCACCGGGCCGTCCGGCACGAGCAGTTGTTCGACACGCTGTTCCTCTACGAGAGCTACCCGATGGACACCAGCGCCTTCTCGGGCGCACACGAACTGGCCGTCACCGAGTTCAGCAACCGGGAGTACAACCACTATCCGCTCTCGGTGATGGCCCTCCCCGGCCACGAACTGGGTTTGCGGGTCGAGTTCGATACCCACGCGTTCGACGTGGCGAGCATCGGAACGATGATCGAGCGCTTCCAGCGGGTGCTGGCGTTCATGACGCTCAATCCCGGCCGGCGGTTGTCCTCGCTGGACCTGCTCACCGCCGATGAGCACGAGTGCTTGGCCGGGTGGGGCAACCGGGGCATGTTGAGCAAGTCGGCGCGGTCGACCACGTCGATTCCCGATATGTTCGGCACCCACGTGGCCTGCGCGCCCGAAGCGATCGCACTGATCGACCTGGACCGCACCATGACGTACCGCGAATTGGACGAAGCCTCGAACCGGTTGGCGCACTTGCTGATCAGTCAGGGCGCCGGCCCGGGCAAGCGAGTCGGGTTGGTGTTCAACCGATCCGCCGACGCCATCGTGTCGATGTTCGCGGTACTCAAGTCGGGTGCGGCGTACCTACCGATCGACCCGGCCCATCCCGGTGAGCGCATCGCGTTCATGCTCGCCGATTCCACGCCGATCGCCGTGCTGACCACCGCCGAGCTGCGCCCTCACCTGGGTGACGTCGACGTCCCGGTCATCGACCTCGGCGATCCCCGCATCGCCGGCCAGCCCAGCGGGGCCTTGCCGACGCCGGCCCGCGATGACATCGCCTACGTCATCTACACCTCGGGCACCACCGGAGTCCCCAAGGGCGTGGCGATCACCCACCAGAACGTCACTCACCTGATGGACTCGGTGGGCGAGGTCGGAGTACCCCCGGGACCGGGCCAGGTGTGGTCGCAATGGCACTCCTACAGCTTCGACATCTCGGGCTGGGAGATCTACGGCGCCCTGCTGCACGGCGGGCGACTGGTGATAGTGCCCGAAGGGGTGGCGGCGTCGCCCGACGACTTCCACGCCCTGCTGATCCGCGAAAACGTGAACATCTTGTGCCAGACGCCCTCGGCCGCAGGCATGTTGTCGCCGGAGGTCCTGGAGTCGGTGACCCTGATGGTCGGCGGCGAGGCCTGCTCGGCCGAGCTGGTGGACCAGTGGGCGCCGGGACGGCTGATGATCAACGAATACGGCCCGACCGAAGCCACCATGTGGGTGGCCTTCAGCGCACCGCTGGAGGCGGGTTCGGGTTCGCCGCCCATCGGCACGCCGGTGCCGGGTGCAGCGTTCTTCGTGCTGGACCCCTGGTTGCGACCGGTGCCTGCCGGAGTGGTCGGCGAGCTGTACCTGGCCGGTCCGCAATTGGCAGTCGGCTACGTGGGTCGGTCCGGGTTGACGGCCGGGCGGTTCGTGGCGTGTCCGTTCGGTGGGCCGGGGGCGCGGATGTATCGCACCGGCGACCTGGTCGCCTGGGGCGAGGACGGTCAGCTGCGGTATCTGGGCCGGACCGACGAGCAGGTCAAGATCCGCGGGCATCGCATCGAACTGGGTGAGGTCCAGGCCGCGCTGGCCGACGTGCCCGGCGTGGAGCGGGCAGTGGTGATCGTCCGCGAGGACCGCCCCGGTGACAAGCGCCTGGTGGGCTACATCTGCGGGACCGCAGACTCGGTCACGGCGCGCGCGAAGCTCGCCGAGAAGCTGCCGGTGTACATGGTGCCTGCGGCCGTGGTGTCGATCGACGCGATGCCGTTGACGGTCAACGGCAAACTGAACAAGCGCGCCCTGCCCCCACCCGAATACCAGCACGTGGACCGGTACCGCGCCCCCGGCAATCGCGCCGAGGGAGTGTTGGCCGCCATCTTCGCCCAGGTGCTGGGTGTGGAGCGGGTCGGGGTCGACGATTCGTTCTTCGACCTGGGTGGGGACAGCATTCTGTCGATGC
>JAHFVB010000249.1 GCA_023264755.1 Mycobacterium sp.
CGATCAGGGGTGATCAGTTGCGCACGTTGACCAGCCGCAACGAGCTCCCACTGCCGGGGATCGGCCAGGGGGTAGTAGCGCGCGAGTTGGGCGAACTTCCGATGCGGTCGGGCAGCGAGTTGGCTTACCAGGTAACGGAGCAACGCGAGATTCTGGATCAGGGCGGCGGCGATCACTGGCAGGTTGTGCCAGCGCAACGTGGTGAAGAAGTCGGTCCACCGACCGTGTTTGAGCAGCTTCGTGCTGAAGGTCGCATAGGGTCCGAACAGCAGCTGACTCGCACCGTCGATGACGCGTCTGTCCAAGTGGGGAACCGACATCGGCGGCGCTCCCACCGGAGCCTGCCCATAGGTCTTGGTGGTGTGTTGCTTCACGACCGAGGGGTCGGAGCAGCGCAAGAACGCGGCCCCAACGGGTAGCACCCCGTACCCGCGCACCTCGGGAAGCCCGGCGCGTTGCAGCAGCCGCAGGGCGTGCCCGCCGGCTCCGACGAAGACCCGAGGGGTGTGAATCGTGAAGTCGCCGTGCGGGTTGCGTCCGCGCACGGCCCAGGAGCCGTGATCGGTGCGACGGAGGCCGTCGACCTCGTGTGCGAGGTGGAGTTGCCCGCCTCGGGCGGTGATCAGTTCGGTCAGCCCGCGAGTCAGCGCACCGAAGTCGATATCGGTGCCATCGGGATGTCGAGTGGCGGCGACGGGCTCGCCGGGCGTCCGACCGTTCATCACCAATGGCGCCCATCGTGCGATGACAGCGGGGTCGTCACTGAACTCCATTGCGGCGAAGGCTGGCTCGGCCGAGAGGGTGCGGTGACGCTGGCGTAGGTAGGCGACGTCGCGGTGACCGAACACCACGGCCATGTGCGCTGCGGCGTGGATGAACGTGTCCGGATCCAACAACCCGAGCTCGGCGAGGTAGGCCCACCATTGGCGGCTGAGCTGGAACTGTCGCGCGAGTTCCGCTGGCTTGGTGCCGTCCTCGGGGTCGGGCATGTAGTTGAGTTCGCAGAATCCGCTGTGTCCCGTGCCGGCGTTGTTCCACGCGCCGCTGCTCTCGACGGCGAGCGCATCGGCCCGCTCCAACAACACGATTCGCCAATCGGGTTCGAGCATCGACAGCAGCGATCCGAGCGTGGCCGACATGATTCCACCACCGATCAACACGACGTCGGCCTCGTCGGGCCGCCCGGCAGTAGTGCTGGGAACTGGGCTCATGGTCACGTACCTCGATTCCTCGTGGTGGTGGTCGTCCGTATCGCCCACGATCTACGCTCTCCAGTCGTTCCGTCCAATGAATGATTTGGCAAGTACGATCCGATAATGGATCGATGGACGGCACAGCTCGCACCCCACTTGCGGGCCCTGGTCGAGTTGGCGGCGCACGACGGGCACATGACCCAGGCCGCCGCGGCTCTCGACATTCCGCAGTCGTCGATGAGCCGGCGGATACACGCATTGCAGACGACCCTGCGGGTGCCGCTGCTGATTCCCGACGGCCGAACCGTCCGCCTGACTCCCGAGGCCCAACGGTTGGCGGCACGGGCCCGGCAACCGCTCGACGAGTTGGACCACCTGCTCGGTGAACTCTCCGGCAGCGCCGACCCAGACCACGGAACCGTGCGCTTCGGGTTCCCGCTCACGATGGGAGCGGGCCGGATCCCAGATCTGCTCGCCGACTTCCGTCAGCGCTACCCTGGCATCCGAGTGCTGCTCAAACAAGCGCACGGCACCGAATTGGGCGCGGACCTACTTTCCGGCCAGCTCGACCTAGCCGTCGTGATCCCCGCCCCGGACCGGTTGCAGCACGTGCCGATAGGCACCCAACGCATTCACGTCGCGATGCCGGCGGACCACCGGCTCGCCACCGCGAAGCGGATCCGGCTCCACGAACTGGCGGGCGAGTCCTTCATTGCGAACCCGCCCAGTTACCACCTGCGGCAGATGACGGAAATCTGGTGCAGCGAAGCAGGTTTCACGCCCAATATCGCCATCGAGGTGACCGAATTCGGCACCATCCGCGAACTCGTCAGCCGCGGTCTGGGTAGCGCGCTCTTGCCCCACGACGACCGCACTCCACCCGGCCTCGTCGAGGTTCCGCTGGCCGGCGATCACTACCAGCGTTCCATCGCCCTGGCCTGGGGTGCCACTACCCAGGCGGCGCCCACCCGGCGGCTCCACGACTACCTACGCCGACACTTCGACGACGTGACGGTACGCGACGACTAGGGCCGCTCGGCGTCACCGGCGCCCCTCCGGAGCGGTAGCTCAAGGCGCCACGCTCGACAACGTTCGACTAGGCCGGCAGTGCCTCGACGATCGACATCGGGCCCGCCGTCGGTATGACTCTGTTCTGGCGGAAGCCGGCCTTGGACAACAACTCTGCGTACTCGGACGCGGTCCGTTCGCGGCCGCCGGCCTGAACCAGCATCTCGAGGTCGAGCAGCATGCCGGGGTGCGGGGGCGCTCCCTTGGGTAGCACCAATTCGAGGATCAGTAGCCGTCCGCCCGGGGCGATGGCCGAGCGGATGTGGCGCAAGATCGTCAGCGCCTGGTCGTCGGCCCAGTCGTGGATGATCGTCTTGAGTAGATAGGCGTCTCCACCTTCGGGAACGGATTCGAAGAAGGATCCGCCGATCATGGTGCAGCGTCGGTCGACACCCGCGGCCTTCAGCGGCGCCCCCGCGCCGTCGATGACCGAGGGCAGGTCGAACAGGACGCCGCTGGCTCCTGGCGCCTTCTGCAGCACTGCGGCCAGCAGCGCGCCGTGCCCGCCGCCGACGTCGACGATCGCCTTGCGATCGCTGAAATCGTAGGCGTCGCCCAGGCTTTCGATGGCCAGGCTCGACACGCCCGTCATCGCTCGGTTGAAGATCTCGGCGTACTCCGGCACGGATTCCAGGTAGTCGAAGATCGGCATGCCGCGGACGTGCTCGGCCGCGGTTGAGCCCGTGCGCACCGAGTACAGCAGGCTCGCCCAATGCTCCCAGTGCTGCGGAGTGCCGATCAACTCGACCATGGGTGCCATCGTGTCGGGCGTATCCGTACGCAGCTCGTGACCGATGCGGGTCAACGCGAACCGGCCGTCCCGACGTTGTTTGAAGATCCCGTTGCTGGCCAACGCGCGCATGAGCCGGAACGTGGCTCCTGAGTCGGTGCCGAGCTTGCCGGCGACGTCGGCGGCGCTCAGCGGCTGGGATGCGAGCTGGTCCGCGATGCCGAGCTTGGCCGCTACGTAGAGTGCCTGGGCCAGCCAGGCCCCCTGGGCAAGCTCCAGGAGTGCGACCTTGGGCGGTACGGCGGACCGGTAGAGGAGGCCGAGGCCTGCACGTACGCGGCCGATGCCGTCGATCAACCAGGGTGGTGGGGTCTTCGAACTGGCAGCCACGCCGAACACCTTAGCGTTACCTATGAACCAAACTGAAGAGCCCGCCGGGTGTTCGCCCACGGAGCGGTAATCGCGTTACCTAGACTGGCCGACGTGGCCATTCTCGCCGGTTTCATGCCGTGGATCGTCTATTGGGTACTGGTGGGCAATGTCCCGTTCCGGGTTGCGGTCCTCGCGGCCCTGGCCGCCGCCGTACTGTCGGTTCTGCTCGGTCGGGCTCGAGGCCGGGCGGGGCGAACGCTCGAGCTGGGCGCCGTCGGGGTCTTCGTGATCCTGACGGCGCTGACGTTCGCCACCAGTCAGGCCTTCCTGGAACGGTGGGTGCAGCCGTTGAGCAGCGCTGGCATCTTCCTGGTGGCCCTGGTCGGCGTGCTGGTCGGCCGGCCGTTCGTGCGTGAGTTCGCCGAATCCGATCAGCCGCCCGACGTCGTCAAGAGCGAATTATTCGGTCGGATAACGACATTGGTGACCTGGATCTGGGTCGCCGCGTTCGCGGGCATGACGGTGTCCTCGGCGATCCCGGCGCTCGTGCAGGGGAATGCCACCCTGCTGGACACCCGCACGCCGTTGTCGTTCGCCTGCTACTGGGTCGTTCCGGTGCTGCTGCTGTTCGGGGCAGTGCTCGCAGGACGGGTGCTGACCGACCGGATGGTGGCCGAGGCCAACAGCCCGGACACAGTGCGAAGGACCACGTTCCTGGCTTTCAAGGAACTGGGCATCGACGAGTTGCTCTACCTGGCACAGCAGAAGGCCGATCGGGAGGTCGGGCCCGGCAAGCAGGCCTACGCCGTGCAGGTGGGTGGCAAGGGAGTTCCGCTGACCGGCGACGACTCGCGCGAGTCGTGGCCAGCGACGTACAAGGTGCGCGCCGCGCGCTGAACCGAATCGAAATTCGGTGCCGAGAAAAGTGTGGGAGGCGCTGCGGCCGGGCGCTCCTAGTTGGTGTACCCGACCCAACCGGGGTCGTGACCAACGAAGGGACACCCTCATGACCACCAACCACCTGCAGCCGAAGCGGCCCGGACTCCTGGCGAGCGCGGCGCTGCTGTTGACGGCCGGGGCGGCCTCCGTCCTCAATCCCGTCGCTCCGACCGCGCATGCGGCGATTCCCCCGCAAGTCTTTACGATCCAACAGGTTTCGTCGGGCCGCTGCTTGGACGCCTGGAACGACGGAACCCACGACCACGACGTCGTCACCCGCCCATGCCAAGGCGATTCGAGTCAGGAATGGGTGGTGCGGTTCGACGACAGCGGCGCGGCGATGGCCACCCTGCAACAGGTGTCCTCCGGGCGCTTCCTGGATGCCCACGAGATCGAATCGTTGGACTACCGGGCGGTCTCGCGACCGGGCGGGCAGACCGACCACACCCAGACCTGGCAGGTCGCCTCGATCGGCGGCGGTTCCTACCACCTCGTACAACAGAGCTCGGGGCGCCTGCTCGATGCCCACGAGATCGCCGAGAAGGACTTCGAGTGCGTGACGCGCCCGGGCGGTCAGACCGATCACACTCAGGAGTGGAGGCTCAACTTCGTGCGCAACGCCTGAGCCGTCGAACCGACACGTCGCCGTGCGAAATGGGGTGCTCGGGCGCCCCATTTCGCGGTCGGCATCCCAACCTCGGATGCCGACCGCGGCGGTCGCGGCCCCGGATTTCGAGCGCTCGAGCTGCGCAAACTCTCCAGGTGCCCCTCGAAGGCTGCCGCTAGCCCGGGCCGCCGCGCATGGGGGACGGAAATGCGTTGTGCGTCAACAGTTTCGAACGGCGATCGGCGATCGACGACGCCGCGGGTCGGCCGCCGCAACCGGCCCGAAAGCTAGGGAAACACCCTATATACTGGCTGTCAACTTGCTGTTAGCGTGACGCTCGTGCGTGTCTCGAACGGCAAGAAACTGTTGGGAGGTGCGGCAGCCACGGCAGCCGCGATCGGGCTCCTGATTGCGCCTGCCCCTGCTCGGGCCACCTTCGAGTGCTACAAGAACGCGGCGGGATATCAGTTCCCCAACGGGGAAGTGATCATCGGCTACCCGGAGACCGATGCCGAAACGCGGTTCAGCGCAGGGGGCGGAACGCGCGTCGACGCCCCTGCGGAGACCTTCTATCAAAACGGCACCAGCTTGAAGGGCAGAATCACCGGAGAAATAACCAAGGGTGGAAACATCATTCGGATCACGGTGACCAGAGGTTCCAAGTATCCGCCGTTGATCATCGACGGGGCCATCGGACCCGACGGCAGCCCCCAAGGCTCCTTCGTCACCGGAAAGCTCGACAGACAGAATTGGGACTCGCCAACTGTCTTCCCCTGTGTTCCTGGTGCGCCGGTGAACGAGACGTTCACCCCGGCGCCCGAACAACAGCCGGTGGCGGGGCCGCCGAAGAAATCGACGCCTCAAGGCCTCGGAAACGCCACGGTCACCGCGGACACCGACATCTACGACAAGCCCGACGGCCAAGGCCACAAGATCGGCACGCTGCGCACCGGCGAGGTGCACCCGCTGATGGAGCCCTGTCGCGACGACTGGTGCCGCGTGGGACAGCTCGAGCTCGGCGGCTTCGAAGGTCTGCCGAACGGCACCGCCTGGGTCTACGCGAAGGGTTTCCTCACGTTCTCGAACTGAGCGCTGGGTGGCCTAGTCGAGGTAGTCGCGCAAGACCTGGGAACGGCTGGGGTGGCGCAACTTCGACATCGTCTTGCTCTCGATCTGGCGGATCCGCTCGCGGGTAACCCCGTAGACCTGTCCGATCTCGTCGAGGGTGCGCGGCTGGCCATCGGTGAGGCCGAAGCGCAGCCGGACCACGCCGGCTTCGCGCTCGGAGAGCGTTTCGAGCACCGACTGCAGCTGATCCTGCAGCAGCGTGAACGACACCGCGTCCACGGCGACCACGGCCTCGGAGTCCTCGATGAAGTCACCGAGCTGCGAATCGCCCTCGTCGCCGATGGTCTGGTCCAGCGAGATGGGCTCCCGGGCGTACTGCTGGATCTCCAGCACCTTCTCCGGGGTGATGTCCATTTCCTTGGCGAGCTCTTCGGGGGTGGGCTCGCGGCCCAGGTCCTGAAGCAGTTCGCGCTGGATGCGGCCGAGCTTGTTGATGACCTCGACCATGTGCACCGGAATGCGGATGGTGCGGGCCTGGTCGGCCATGGCGCGGGTGATGGCCTGGCGGATCCACCAGGTGGCATAGGTGGAGAACTTGTAACCCTTGGTGTAGTCGAACTTCTCGACCGCGCGGATCAAACCGAGGTTGCCCTCCTGGATCAAGTCCAGGAACGCCATGCCGCGGCCGGTGTAGCGCTTGGCCAGCGAGACCACCAGGCGCAGGTTGGCTTCGAGCAGGTGGTTCTTCGCGCGATCGCCGTCGCGGCAGATCCAGAGGTAGTCGCGGCGCTGCGCGGTGGTGAGCTTCTCGCCCTTTTCGGCGATCTCCGTCATCAACTGCGTGCAGTACAGCCCGGCTTCGATCCGCTTGGCGAGCTCGACCTCTTCCTCGGCGTTGAGGAGGGCGACCTTGCCGATTTGCTTGAGGTACGCGCGCACCGAGTCCGCCGACGCGGTGAGCTCGGCGTCCTTGCGGGCCTGCCGCAGCGCCTCGGACTCCTCTTCGTCCCACACGAAATCGCCGGAGGCCTTGTCCTTCTCGGACGGCTCGGAGATGTCGTCTTCGACGGCGGGGCCCGGGGTCACGGCGGCGCCGCCGGCCTTGGCGGGGGTGGCCTCGTCTTCGTCGTCGCCGACCACTACGACGACGTCGTCGCCGGGCTCGAGATCTGCCAGGTCGATGTCCTCGACCTCCAGGTCCTCGTCGGGTTCGACTTCGAGGTCTTCGGCTACGTCGAGGTCGCCGTCCGCCGCGCCCTTCTTGGGGCGTCCTGGTGAGCCGGCGGTCTTGGCGCGCGCAGTGTCGGGCCCGGCGCCCGACGCGGGCTTCGCGGTGCGCGCCGGGGCCTTCTTGGCTGCAGCCTTCTTGGCGGGGGCCTTGGTGGCGGTGTGCTTCACCGGTTCTTCA
>JAHFVB010000250.1 GCA_023264755.1 Mycobacterium sp.
CAGGGCGGCCCCACCGCCTTCGGCGCCCTGAGCAAGGTACGTAACTTCGGATTGCCATGACCCCATCGTCATCCCCACTCGTTGCTCCGACCGGCCGAACCTACCCGTCGGTAATGTTGCCAGACCGCAGTACCCGAGACCAGGGGTACCGCACCGGGCGGTCGTTGAAACGCGGTTTCGGCATTTCCGCTACTTCTCCTTGCGATTCTTCCGGTTCGGTGGCGCCAGCACCTTCATCGCCAGGTTCACGAGCGGGGCGGGGATGCGGTCCCGGACGCCGAGTGCGGCGTCGGCCACCCGGGTGCGGGCGGGCGTGCCGCGGCCGAACATCGCGTTGAGCGGACCGCCGGTCGGTTCCAGGTCGACGTGCAGCGGAGGTTTGCCGTCGGCGGCGCCCAGCGCCTGGGAGATCACGATGCGTTGAATCTCGCTGGTGCCCTCGAAGATGGTGTACAGCTTGGCATCTCGATACCACTTCTCGACGGGGTGGTCCTTGATGCAGCCGTACCCGCCCATGGTCTGGATGGCGCGCTCGGTGGTCGCGACCGCGACCTCGCTGGCGGCCAGCTTGCACATCGAACCCTCTCCGCGCTCGAAGGGCACCCCGGTGGCGGCCATCCAGGACGCTCGCCAGGTCAGTAGGCGGGCGGCGTCGATCCTGGTGGCCAGGTCGGCCAAGGGGAACGCGATGCCCTGGTGGTCGATGATCGGCGCGCCGAAGGCCTCTCGGCGGTTCGCGTATTCGGTGACGTATTCGATTGCGGCCCTGGCAATTCCGAGCGCCTGAGCGGCGACCATCGGGCGGGTTTGTTCGAACGTTCCCAGCGTCGCCGAGCCGGAGTGCCTGGCGCCGGACACCACCTCGCGGGCCTTGGCCAGCTTGTGCTCGAGCTTGTCGGCGCCGCCGAGCAGGTTGGCCGCCGGGACGCGGACGCCGTTGAACTTCAACTCCGCCGTGTGCGACGCGCGGCAACCCAGTTTGTCGAGTTTGCGCACCAACTCCAGGCCCGGGGTGCCGCCCGGCACCACGAACAGCGCCTGGCCGCGGTGTCCGAGTTCCTCGTCGACCACGGCGTTGACGACGTGCACGTTGGCGATGCCGCCGTTGCCGATCCACATCTTGTGGCCGTCGATGATCCAGTCGTCCCCGTCGCGCCGGGCCGTGGTGCGCAGGTTGCGCACGTCGCTGCCGCCCTCGGGTTCGGAGATGGCCAGTGCGGCGAGCTTGAGGTCACCGGGGCTTCCGAAACACTCCGGTGCCCAGTCGAGCATCTGCTGGGGCGTCGCGGCCTGGCCGATCGCGGATAACGCCAACGCAGGCATGACGATCGCCAGCCCGATGCCCGCGCAGCCCCAGCACAACTCCTCCATGAACATCGGCAGGGACAGTCCGGTCGGGTCGCCGATCAGGTCGCGGTAGAACAGCGGGCTGTAGAAGCCCCGAGTGGCGGCTTCCTCCAGGATCGGCCACGGGAACTCTTGGCGGGCGTCGTAGTCGGCGGCCACGGGTCTGATCACCTGCTCGGCGAATTCGTGGGTGCGCCGGGCCAGGTCGTGCTGAGCGATGGTGGGGGTGAGGTCGAAGCTCATCGGTCCGCCTCCGATTCAGTACACATGTGTTCACTGATACCCACATGTCCGGTCGGTGAACCCGGGTCGAGCGGCCGCCCGTCGGCCTAGCCTGAAGTCGATGAAGCTGGCGGCGATGCATCTGACGCAACGCGACGGCGTGACGTGCGGACCCGCCGTCGCGGTGGTGGCGGGGGCGCTACTCGACCCGACGTACCGGGGACTGCTGACGGGGCGGTCCGACGAGGCTGCCGGGCGGGCGTGGTTCGCGGGCGAGCAGGGCCGCGTGCACGACGCCGTCAACCGGGTGTGGCCACGACGGCTCGGCACCACGCCGTCGGGGGTGGCCCGCGCGATCAGCGGGCACAGCGCGCGATATGGCGTCCGGTACGGCTGGCGACCGGCGGACGGGCTACCGGGCGGCCGGACCGCGCTGGCCGACGTGTCGGCCGCCGTGGGCGCGCACTGGCCGGTGGCGATGCTGGTCGGCAACTACGTCCCGCGGCATTGGGTGCTGATCGTCGAGGCCGTGTCCGACCGCGCGGCCGTGCGCTGCTACGAGCCGTCGTCCGGGCAGGTCCGGGTGGTCGAGCTGACGGCGATTCGCGACGGCGCGCTGACCAACGTCGGGTTTCCGCGGCCGTTCGCCTTCGTGCTCCCGAAGTCAGTGCCGCCGCGGCGTCGTTAGGCTGGACGTCATGGCCCGCACGTTCGCCACCGCGGAGACCGTCACGCTGCCCGACCTGCTGGACTTCGTGCGGCCCCGCCACCAGATGGTGCTGACCACGTTTCGCGCCGATGGTTCGCTGCAGAGCTCGCCGGTCAGCGGTGGAGTCGACCAGGCCGGCCGCCTCGTGATCGCCAGCTATCCGCAGCGGGCGAAGTCGGTCAACGTGCGGCGTACGCCGCGGGCCAGCGTGACCGTGCTGTCCGACCAATTCAACGGGCCGTACGTGCAGGTCGACGGGGCCGCAGAGGTCATCGACCTGCCGGAGGCCGTCGAGCCGCTCGTCGACTACTACCGGGCGATCGCGGGGGAACATCCGGACTGGGCCGAGTACCGCCAAGCGATGGTCGACCAGGGAAAGTGCCTGATCAGGGTCACGCCGACGCGGTGGGGTCCGGTTGCGACGGGTGGGTTCCCGCCACCTGCGCGGCCCACGGGGTAAGTCGGCCCGCCGGCGGTCGTGCCGGTCGGTCGAAACCGGCCGCGTTGCGGAGGATAGCTCGTCAAACTATAGTCTGGACACATGTCCAGAGCCCTATTTTCCGACTCTGGTCGCGGTGGTCAGGCTCTGACCTCGTCGATGGTCCTGCCGATGATCCTGGTGAACTGACCATGCGCATCGCCCTGCTGTCGTATCGGAGCAAGACGCATTGTGGTGGGCAGGGCGTGTACGTCCGTCACCTCAGCCGTGGCCTCGTCGAGCTTGGCCACGACGTCGAAGTGTTCTCCGGACAGCCCTATCCCGAAGGCCTCGACCCGCAGGTCAAGCTCACCAAGGTGCCCAGCCTGGACCTGTATCGCGAACCGGATCCGTTCCGCGTCCCGCGACTCAACGAGCTGCACGACCGCATCGACGTGCTCGAGTTGCTCTCGACGTGGACCGCGGCCTTCCCGGAGCCCAAGACCTTCTGCCTTCGCGTCGCACGTCTGCTCGCCGACCGCGTCGACGACTTCGACGTCGTGCACGACAACCAGAGCCTGGGTACCGGACTCCTGAAGATCGCGGAGCTGGGGCTGCCGGTCGTCGCGACGGTGCACCACCCGATCACCCGCGACCGGGCGGTCGAGATCGCCGCGGCGAAGTGGTGGCGAAAGCCGTTGGTGCGCAGGTGGTATGCCTTCGCCGAAATGCAGAAGCGGGTAGCGCGCCGCATTCCGGAACTGCTCACCGTCTCCTCGACGTCGGCTGCCGACATCGCCGAGGACTTCGGCGTGCGTCCCAGTCAACTTCAGGTCGTCCCGTTGGGTGTCGACACCGAACTGTTCACCCCGGCCGAGCATCGGGTGCGCAACCGCATCATCGCCATCGCGAGCGCCGACGTTCCGCTGAAGGGGGTCAGTCACCTGCTGCACGCGGTCGCCCGGCTGCGCGTGGAACGCGATCTCGACGTGCAACTGGTCTCGAAGCTGGAACCCAATGGCCCGACCGAGAAGCTGATCGCCGAGTTGGGCATCTCCGACATCGTGCACAGTTCCAGCGGGCTGACCGACTCCGAGCTTGCGGCACTGCTGTCGTCGGCCGAATTAGCCTGCATCCCTTCGCTTTACGAGGGTTTCTCGTTGCCCGCCGTCGAAGCGATGGCCAGCGGAACGCCCATCGTCGCCAGCCGTGCGGGCGCCCTGCCCGAGGTGGTGGGCCCCGATGGAGAGTGCGCGCGGCTCGTCAACCCCGGCGACGTCGACGACCTGACCCGCGTGATGGGGGAACTGCTCGACTCGCCGCTGGAACTACGCCGCCTCGGTGCGGCCGGACGCCGTCGCGCCGTCGACGTCTTCAGCTGGGAATCGGTTGCGGCCCAAACCGTTGCGGTATACGAGCGGGCGATGATGGAGGCCAAGACATGCTGACCGTCGACTTCGACCGGCTCGACGTCGGTGCAGGCACTTCGGTGATCGACGTGGGTTGTGGGGCGGGCCGACACTCGTTCGAGGCCTTCCGGCGGGGTGCCGACGTGGTGGCCTTCGACCAGGACGCCGCCGAACTCAACGACGTCGATGCCATTCTGCAGGCCATGCAGGACCAGGGTGAGGCACCGGCCTCGGCCAAGGCGGAGGCGGTCAAGGGTGACGCCCTGGACCTGCCCTACGCGGACGGCACGTTCGACTGCGTGATCGCCTCGGAGATCCTCGAGCACGTTCCCCAGGACGACCGCGCCATCTCCGAACTCATCCGGGTGCTGCGGCCGGGCGGCCGGCTGGCGGTCACCGTTCCGCGTTGGCTTCCGGAGAAGGTCTGCTGGATGCTCTCCGACGAGTACCACGCCAACGAGGGCGGCCACATCCGGATCTATCGCGCCAACGAGCTGCACGACAAGATCGTCGCTCGCGGGCTGCAGTTCGACCACAGCCACCACGCACATGCCCTGCACTCGCCGTTCTGGTGGCTGAAATGCGCAGTGGGCGTGGACAAACCAAATCATCCCTTCGTCACTGCGTACCACAAGCTGCTGGTATGGGACATGATGTCCCGGCCGTGGCTCACCCGGAGTGCAGAAGCAGCGCTGAACCCGCTCATCGGCAAGAGCGTGGCGTTGTACTTCCGCAAGCCGGTGGACAGCGGTGCTTAGGCCGCAGCTGCCAGGCGTACGGGGTGTGCTCACCCCAGCGCAATGCCGTCAAACTGCCGAATCCATTGCGGCCACCCAGGAATCGTCGGGGGCGCTCCCGTGGTTCGTCGGTGGCCACACCGATCCGTGGGACCACGTCGAGAACGCGATGGCCTTGACCGTCGGTGGGCTGTGGGAAGCGGCCAGGGCCGGGTTCGACTGGTGCCGGGCCACCCAACGCGCCGATGGCTCCTGGCCGATGCAGTTCCGCAACGGCGTCGTCGAGGACGCCAACAGCGACAGCAACTTCTGCGCGTACATCGCGACCGGGGTGTGGCACCACGTATTGGTCACCGATGATCGCGGCTTCGCCGAGACCATGTGGCCGGTGGTCAGTCGAGCGATCGACTTCGTACTGACGATGCAGCTCAGTGGTGGCGAGATATCTTGGGCCAAGAGCGATGCGGGCATCATCCCCGAAGCGTTGCTGACCGGCTGCGCCAGCATCTACCACAGCATCAGGTGTGCGCTGGCGCTGGCGAACTACGTCGACGAACCGCAGCCGGAGTGGGAAGTGGCCGTCGGGCAACTCGGGCACGTCATCGCGGCACATCCAGAGTCCTTCTTGGCCAAGGACACCCATGCGATGGAGTGGTACTACCCGGTGCTCGGGGGAGCGCTGCGCGGCCAGGCCGCCAGGGCGCGCATCGACTCGCGCTGGGACGACTTCGTGGTGCCGGAGTTGGGCATCCGCTGTGTCGACCATCGGCCGTGGGTGACCGGCGCGGAGACGTGCGAGCTGGTCATGGCCCTCGATGCCATCGGAGCCACGGACAGGGCGCGCGAGCAGTTCGCGGCCATGCAGCATCTGCGCGAGCACGACGGTTCCTACTGGACGGGTCTGGTGTTCGCCGACGGCAAGCGCTGGCCCGAGGAACGCACTACGTGGACGGGCGCCGCGATGATCCTTGCCGCGGACGCACTTTCGTCGACGACTCCGGCCAGCGGCATCTTCCGCGGCACTGACCTTCCGCGGGGCCTGGACGGGGAGTTCGAGCTCGACTGTGCCTGCGCGACCAGCGACCGCTGACTCGCAGCTGCGCGCGGCGTCAGCTGGCCGGCGTGACGCGCTCGAGCACCCGCAGGGTGCCCGTCGCACTCACCTCGCGGAACTCACCCGAGTCGAGGGCGCGCCGGTAGATGTGAAACGGCGCCTGGCCGCCTTCCGCGGGATCGGGGAACACGTCGTGGATGACGAGACCGCCGCCGACGACTACCCACGGCGCCCAGCCGGCGTAGTCCCGCTGCGCCGCCTCTTCGGTGTGTCCACCGTCGATGAACAAGAACTGCAACGGAGTTCGCCACGACCGGGCCACCACCGCCGATTTGCCGACCACGGCGACGACGTGGTCGTCCAGGCCCGCCGCATCGAGGTTGTGCCGAAGCGCCGGGAGCGTGTCGAACAGGCCGGTGACCGGGTCGACCATGGACGTGTCGTGGTACTCCCAGCCGGGCTGGTGTTCTTCGGAGCCGTGGTGGTGGTCGACGGTGTAGAGCACGCCGCCGGTCTGCTGGGCCGCCGCGCCGAGCATGACCGTCGACTTGCCGCAGTAGGTGCCGATTTCGACGCCGGTGCCGTCTCCGAGGTAATGGATCGCCGCGTCGTACAGCGCCCGCCCTTCGTCGGCGGGCATGAATCCGGTGACCTTGTCGGCGTGGGCGAAAAGGCGTGCGGCGGACGGCGGCAGCGCCGTTTGGGTGGAGCTCATGAGGGCCAACCTACCGTTGCCGCTGCAGAGGTGTTGTAGTAGCGTCCAGACACGTGTCCGATGCGGCTTTGGAGTCGACTCGGCGCCGACTGACGGCGAAGCAGGCGGACACGGTCGACCGGCTGGGCAAAGCCGCCCTCGAACTGCTCAATCGCGAGGGTTTCACCGGGCTCACCGTGCGCCGCGTGGCTGCTGAAGCCGGGGTGGGTGCGGCCACGGCCTACACGTACTTCTCGTCGAAGGAACACCTGGTCGCGGAGGTGTTCTGGCGTCGGCTGGCGTCCGCGCCGGCCGCCGATCACGAGTCCGACGACCCGGCCACGCGGGTGGTCGACGTGCTGAATCACGTGGCGTTGCTGGTGGCGGACGAACCGGAGCTGGCCGGTGCCGTCACCAACGCCCTGCTGGGCCGCGACCCCGACGTCGAGGTGCTGCGGCAGCGGATCGGGCTCGACATTCACCAACGGCTCGCCGCGGCGCTCGGACCCGGTACCGACCCGGACGTCATCGAATCGCTGGAGATGCTCTATTCGGGGGCGCTGGTGCGGGCGGGCATGGGCTATGCGTCGTACGAGGACATCGCCCGCAGGTTGGCCAAGACGGCGCGGCTAATGCTGCGTTGAGCGCGGGCCGACGATGGCCAGCGCGGCGGTCACGGCCGGGTCGAGGATCTCGCGGGCGTCGCCGCCGGCCTCGACGGTCAGCGCCGTCAACTCGCGCAGGCCGCCGACCAGGACCACGGC
>JAHFVB010000251.1 GCA_023264755.1 Mycobacterium sp.
CCTGGTGCGACGCTGGGCACGGCCCAGGGCATGGTCAACATGGGCGGCTTCCTCGCATCACTTCTGGTGATGCAGTCGATGGGCGTGATTCTCGGTGCGATGGGCGGCTATTCGTTCGATTCGTTCCGGGTGGCATGGACGGTGCAGTACGCGGTGTGGGCGTTTGCCGTACTCGGCATCCTCATCACCCGGCGCAAGACGCGCCGACTGATGAAGCTCGAACAGGAGCGGGCGCTGTTGGAGAGCTTCGAACTGGGTTAGCGGTAGGCCTTCCCGTGCTTGGCCTTGGGGATCGCCGGCACCGCTAGGAGTCACTTCTCGCGATGGCCTCGGCGACGTGCCGGTGCCCAACCAGCTCGAACCCGACGACCGTGACCACGGGCGCCAGGGTGACGATCAGCAGGCACGCCGTCATCGGCACGCCCGCCGCCGCTGCGGCCACGGCCGCCGCCAGCACGACGACGGTCAGGACGACCAGCAGGACGTGGAACCGGTCGCCGGCTCTGACCATCAATCCGTAGAGCACGAAGAGCAGCCCGATGTAGACCCCCACCGGGATCACCACCGAGAGCACCGTGCCGACGGGCCCCAGTTCGGAGTGTCCTTCGACGTAGTAGGCGGCGGTGTGGAGACCGGCACCGGTCGCCACGATCGCGCCGAACACGGCCATGTGAAGGTAGCCGAACAGGAAGGACCGCTCGCGGTGGGCGTGCAGGATGTCGGCGGCGGGCACGGCGAAGTAGATCCACCACATGCCGAAGGTCAATCCGGTCCCGGCGACGGCCAGGATGACCGCGTCCGGCGTCCACCCGTGTTCGTCCACGACGGCCGTCAGCGAGGCGACGGTGCCGACCACGCCCTCGCCAAGGGCGATGATCGCCAGCAGGCCGTACCGCTCGGCGACGTGATGGGCGTGCCACGGCGTGCCGCCCCTGCGGGTCTCGGCGAGCCACGGTCCGGTCAGCTCCACGACGACCAGCAGCAGGAAGACGAGCAACCCGAGCGGAACCGACAGCGGCAGGAAGATCGACACGATCCAACCGAGCTGCGCGATGGTGATGACGGTCGCGTACGTGGTGCTGGCCGCCCGGCGGTCCGGATCCTGTCGCGCCGCGCGCAACCATTGCGCCACCATGGCCACGCGCATCACCACGTAGCCGGCGACGATCAACTCGTTGTCGAGGTGATGGCCGTGTTCGATCGACGCGTAGAACGGTGGGATGCCCAGTGCGAGTACCAGCACCCCCACCATCTGCACCATCGTCAGGACCCGATAGGCCCAGTCGTCGGTGTCGTAGGCGGAGGCGAACCAGGTGAAGTTGATCCACGCCCAGCACACCGCGAACGTCGCGAACAGGAACGCCACCAGCCCGATCCCGACGTGGCCGGCGGCCAGCATGTGCGCCAGCTGCGCGGCCGCGACGCCGAAGGCGATCACGAAGGTCAGGTCGAACAGCAGCTCCAGTGGGGTGGCTACCCGGTGGGGCTCGTGCGGGTCGCGCCCGGCCATGGGGCGCACGCGGTGCGCCGCAACGCCGGGGGGCGGCTGCGGCGCCGCACTCGATGGTTCAGTCATGCGATGTCTCCGTCCGACCGCGCAGACCGTACCGGGTTGCCCGTCGGCCCGCTACCTTCGCGTCGTGGCCGTCGGGCCGAGCGTGGGGCTGCTCCCCGACCCGCGGACGCCAACGCAGCCAGCAACTCGAGTAGCTCACTACGCATGCGCACCCGCGTGGCAGCTTCCACGATCGAGTCATGACGAAGCAACGACGTACGGCACCTCGATGAACGCCATTGTGGCGGCCGGGCTGGCTGCGGGCACGACGGTCATGGCGCTCGTCATTCACGACCTACAGGTCCGACTGGAGCAGTGGGACTATCGCAGGCACGCCGACGACTGACGGCTCCGGCCCAGCAGGCCGGTTCGCCCGAACACCGAATGATCGCCGGGCATGGAAGTCCGGTCAGGAACCGAGGTTGCGACGGAGTTCCAGCGCGATGTCGGCGATGAGGTCCTCCTGACCTCCGACGAGTCCACGTTCGCCGACCGCGAGCAGGATCGCACGGGTGTCGAGCCCATGCTCCTGGGCGGCCGCCTCGGCGTGCCGCAAGAAGCTGGAGTACACGCCCGCATACCCCAGGGTGAGTGTCTCTCGGTCGACCTGGACCGGCCGGTCCTGCAGCGGTCGCACGACGTCATCGGCCGCATCCTGCAACGCGAACAGATCGCAGCCGTGCTTCCAGCCGTGCAGCTCGGCCACGGCGACGAACGGTTCGATCGGACAGTTGCCCGCCCCGGCGCCGTGCCCGGCCAGCGAGGCGTCCACCCGGATGACCCCTTCTTCGACGGCCGCCACCGAATTGGCCACCGCCAACGACAGATTCTGATGCGCATGAATGCCGATCTCGGTATCGGAATTCAACACCCCGCGATACGCCCGCACGCGCTCGCGCACCCCGTTCATCGTCAGCCGCCCCCCGGAGTCGGTGACGTAGACGCATTGCGCGCCATAGGATTCCATCAGCTTGGCTTGAGCGGCCAACTGAGCGGGCTCGGCGAGGTGCGACATCATCAGGAAGCCCGAGACGTCCATGCCCAGCTCCCGGGCCTTGCCGATGTGCTGTGCGGAGACGTCGGCCTCGGTGCAATGCGTCGCCACCCGGACCGAGGTGACCCCGAGTTCGTGGGCGCGCACCAGTTCGCGCACCGTTCCGACGCCCGGCAGGAGCAACGTCGTGAGCTTGGCACGGTGGACGACGGCGGCGGCCGCCTCGATCCACTCCCAGTCGGTGTTGCTGCCCGCACCGTAGGTCAGGCTGTGTCCGGCCAAGCCGTCGCCGTGGGTGACCTCGATGGCGTCGACGCCTGCCGCGTCGAGTGCGCCCGCGATGGTCGCGACCAGCTTGGGGCTGATCCGGTGCCGCATGGCATGCATGCCGTCGCGCAGCGTGACGTCCTGGATGTACAGCGCCGCACCATCATTGGCGTTGGGTCGGTCGTCGGTGCCGGTCATCGGATGGCCTCCTGCCGGGTGTGCTCGGCGAGCTTCTCGGCAACCTGCAATGCCGCGGACGTCATGATGTCGAGGTTGCCCGCGTACGCGGGCAAGTAGTGCGCGGCGCCCTCCACTTCGAGGAACACCGCCACCTTCCACAGGCCGGGCCCCTTGTCGACTCCTCCGGTCAGCGTCGCGACGGACTCGGCGTCGTCGAGTTTGGTGAACTGCACTTGGTGCTTGAGTCGGTATCCGGGCACGTACGCCGCTACCTTGGCCACCATGTCCTCGATCGACGCTCGAATGCGGTCCTGATCGGGGTTGGTCACGAGGGCCAGCACGGTGTCGCGCATGATCAACGGCGGCTCGGCGGGATTGAGCACGATGATCGCCTTGCCGTGCGCCGCTCCCCCGACTGCTTCGATGGCCGCCGAGGTGGTTTCGGTGAACTCGTCGATGTTGGCCCGCGTGCCCGGCCCGGCCGACTTCGAGGCGATGGAGGCCACGATCTCGGCGTAGTGCACGGGCGTGACCGACGATATCGCCGCGACGATGGGAATGGTGGCCTGGCCGCCGCAGGTGACCATGTTGACGTTGGGCGCATCGAGGTGCTCGTCGAGGTTGACCGCCGGCACGACGTACGGACCGATGGCGGCGGGAGTCAGGTCGATGAGCCGCTTGCCGTAGGGCCGCAGTGCTGCCTCGTTGGCCACGTGGGCCTTCGCCGAGGTCGAGTCGAAGACGATGTCGACGTCGGCGAAGTCGGGGTGCTCGATCAGGCCCTGCACCCCGTTGTCGACGGTGCTGATCCCCATCCGGCGGGCGCGGGCGAGGCCATCCGACGCGGGGTCGATGCCCACCAGCACGGCGAGCTCGACGTTGGTCGCGACGCGTGTGAGTTTGATGACCAGATCGGTGCCGATGTTGCCGGAGCCGATGACTGCTACCTTGCGGCTCATGCCGTCCCGCCCTCGCTCGAGTTGACCGTGAATGTCGCGGTGGCGCTGCCGATTCCGGAGATGGTCGTCGTGTACGTCGTCCCGGGTACGACGGGAACCATCGGTCCGAGCGCGCCCGAGAGCACCACGTCCCCGGCGCGCAACGGCGCCCCGTAGGTCAGGCTGGTGTTTGCCAGCCATGCCAACGCCTTCCATGGGCTGCCCAGGCAGTCCGACCCCCGGCCGTTGGAGACCTCCACCCCATCGGCGGTGAGCGTCATCGTCACCTTGGCGAGGTCGGGCGCACCGGCCCGGTCCACCCGATCCCCGAGTACGTACAGCCCCGACGAGGCGTTGTCGGCGACGGTGTCGGCAAGGCTGATGTCCCAGTTCGCCACCCTGCTGTCGACGATCTCGAAGGCCGCGAAGATCCCGTCGACGAAGTCCGGCACCTGCTCGGCGGTTACGTGTTCGGGAATGTCGGCACCGAGCACGAACGCGATCTCGGCCTCGAGCTTCGGCTGCAGCAAGCGGGTGAAGTCCACCGCGGCGTGGGTCGAGCAGTCCATGTCGTCGAGCAGCACTCCAAAGTCGGGCTGATGCACTCCGAGTTGCCGCTGCACCGCCGGGGAGGTCAACCCGATCTTGCGTCCGACGATGCGCCGCCCCGCGGCCAGCAGCGCCTCGATGTTGCGGGACTGCACCCGGTAGGCGAGGTCGATGTCGTCGCGACCGATCAAGTCGCGCACCGGCGCACACGGTTTGCCCGTCCTCGCCGCAACGGCGAGCCGGTCGGCCGCCTGGTCGAGCACGCGGGAATGGATCATCGTCATGGCGACGACGCTAGGGACATTCGGAAGGCGCGCATAGGATCCATCCCATGTCACGGGATGGCACCACGACGTCGCAGCTGGAGAAGGCCGCGCTCGTGCTCGACGCCTTTCCTCGAGGGTCCGCGCTGACGTTGGCCGAGGTGTGCACCAGGACGGGACTGGCCCGCTCGACGGTCCACCGCCTGCTCGTCGACCTGACCACGCTCGGCTGGATCGACCGGTCCGGCCACACCTTCGAACTCGGCCTCGGGCTGTTCCAACTCGGCGAGCGCGTCGCAGTGAAGCACCAGTTGCGTTCGGCGGCAATACCGTTCATGCAAGACCTGTACGCCGTGACCGGGCAAACGGTGCACCTGGCCGTGCGCAGCGGATACGACGCGGTGTACGTCGAGAAGCTGTACGGCCACGTGCCCCTGCCGTTGCCATCACAGATCGGGGGCCGGCTCCCACTCACCTGCACGGCAGTCGGCAAGGCGTTGCTCGCCTTCGAAGACGCCGAGCTGCGCGCCCAGGTACTGGCCCGCCCGCTACGGCGCTACACCGCCAACTCCATCACCGACCCCCATCAGCTGGCCCGCGAACTCGACGACATCCGCCGCACCGGCGTCGCGATCGAACGCGAGGAATCCGCGCTCGGCGGATGCTGCCTGGCCGCGCCCGTGCTGCTGAACGGCGCGCCCGTCGCCGCCCTGTCGGTGTCCGTACCGACCGACCGATTCCGACCCGAACTCCTGGCACCGGCGGTCCGTACCGGCGCGTTGGCCCTCGGACGGGTACTGGCCGGCCCGTCCGGACCCACGTCCACCAGCTAAGTGGGCTCGGCAATCAATTGCGCGCCAGCCGCATTCACAAGCGGCCGCCCAGCGACAACCGAGCCGTATTCAACCGAGGCCAGCCGAGCACGTAGTAGCGTGCAGGGCGCCGGCCGCTAGAAGTGCAGGCCGACGAAGGAGGCCCGATGAGCACGTTGTCCGACGACCTGCGCACGCTCGGCTACGAGGCGTACGTCTACTTCTATCCCCTGGTCACCATGGACGTCACCCGACGCCAGGCAGTCAACCGCCCAGCCGGCACCACTCCCGGATCTGGTCCACCCAACCGGTTCTCGCACCTGCGCGCATTCCCCACGGCCGACTTCCGCTCGGTAGTCCGGCCCAACTTCGACACCCTGTATTCGTCGGCCTGGCTCGACCTGACCGCCGGACCGGTCAAGCTGAGCGCTCCGGACACCGACGACCGGTACTACATGCTGCCGCTCATCGACATGTGGACCGACGTCTTCGCCAACCCGGGCAAGCGCACCACCGGCACCGCGGCTGCCGAATGGGTCATCACCGGACCCGGGTACACCGGTGAGCTACCCGCCGGCCTACCCGTCATCGCCGCGCCCACCCCATACGTGTGGATCATCGGTCGCACGCAGACCAACGGGGTCGCCGACTATCCGGCCGTGCACGACGTCCAGGACGGATATGTCCTCACCACGCTCGGCGCCGAGCCGAGCCACGTGATCGACGCGAACTACGACTGCAAGACCGAGCCGTTGAAGATCGTCAACGGGATGCCCGCCCTCGACTACCTCGGCTACGCCGCAGAACTGTTGTCGGCCAACCCGCCGCATCCCACCGACTTCTCCCAGTTGGCCCGCCTTGCGTCGCTGGGCATCGAACCCGGAAAGCCCTTCGACGCCAGTCGCTTCAACGCCGACGAGCGGGCCCAGCTGGAGGCGGGCAAGGCCGATGCGCTGGCCGCGATGCTGGCCTCGCTGTCGACCCTTGGCAACAGTGTCAACGGCTGGACGGTGATGACCGAGAACATCGGCGTCTACGGGAATGCCTACTTCAAGCGCGCCGTGGTGACTCTGGTCGGGCTGGGCGCCAACCCGCCAGAAGACGCCGTCTATCCACTCTTGAACGTCGACTCGGACGGCGACCCGACCACCGGTGAACACGACTACGTCATCCACTTCGACGCCGACGCGCTGCCGCCCGCGTACGCCTTCTGGTCGGTCACCATGTACGACGCCGAGGGCTTCCAGGTCGCCAACGAACTGGATCGCTTCGCGATCGGCGACCGCGATGCGCTGAAGTACGGCGAAGACGGCTCCCTGGACCTGTTCATCCAGCATGCCAACCCCGGTCCTGACCGCGAATCCAACTGGTTGCCAGCACCATTGGGGCCGTTGGGAGTGACGATGCGGTTGTACGCGCCGCACCCCGAGGTGCTCGACGGCCGGTGGAGCCCGCCTCCGGTGCGGAAGGCTTGACCAGCTCCCCGTCGGCCGTCGGTGTGGTGCTCGCCGCAGGTTTGGGCACCAGGGTCGGCGCCGACGGCAACAAGGCTCACCTGCAATTGGCCGGCCGCAGCATGGTCTCCTGGTCGGTCGCCGCGGTGGCGAGCACGCCGGGCATCGACCGCACCGTGCTGGTCTATCGCCGTGGCGAACGGGAGTTGGTCGCCGGCACGCTCCAAGCCGAACTTCCCACCGTGAGAGTGGAATTGGTAGAAGGTGGCGAGACTCGGCACGGTTCGGAATGGAACGTGCTGAGCTACCTCTCGGCCGACGTG
>JAHFVB010000252.1 GCA_023264755.1 Mycobacterium sp.
CGCGGCCGGCAGATAGCCGGTGACGACGTTCCAACCGATGCGCCCGCCGGTGAGGTGGTCGAGAGTGGACATGCGGCGGGCGAACGGATACGGATGCTCGAAGCCGGTGCCGGTGGTGACGCCGAAGCCGAGGTGCTCGGTGACCAGTGCCATCGCCGAGACGAGCAGCAGCGGGTCGTTGACCGGAATCTGCGCGGCCTGCCGGATGGCGGCCTCGTCGCCGGCGCCGTACACGTCGTAGGTGCCGAGCACGTCGGCGATGAACAACCCGTCGAAGCGGCCGCGCTCCAGCAGCTTGGCCAACTCGGTCCAGTAGGTCAGGTCCTTGTATCGCCAGGACTGGTCGTCGGGGTGTTTCCACAGCCCGGGAGATTGGTGGGCCACGCAGTTCATGTCGAAGGCGTTGAAGCGAATAACTCGGGTCCCATGGGTCACTCGGCAATGCTGCCCAGCTCCTGCCCGGCCGTCACCGGTTGAAGTCAGCCCGATTAGAAGGGGGTGCCAGCCGGTCCCCATACGATCGGTGCGTGCCCAACGACGAAACACCGACGCCCGACCTCGCCGCGGACGAACCGCCCGAGCTACCCGAATGGGCCCGCCGGCTCGGTCAGGTGCTGGCGTGGCTGTTCGTCGGATTCGGAGTCGCATGCCTGCTGGGCGCCGTCGGGGTCGGGGGTTACACCGTCTTCCGCGCCACCCGCCTCGATGACTGCCACATCGATGCCTGCGTCAACTCGTTCCGGCTCGCCACGATCCTCGGCTGGACCGTCATGGGGGTCGGGTTGCTCGTCCTCGTCGGGCTGGGCTGGGTGGCCCGGCTCGATGCCTCGGCTAGGACATCCGCCAACAAGCGGGTGCGCCTCGCGGCGGCCGTCGGCGCCATCGGAGTGGTCATCGGCTACCTGCTCAGCCATTTCACCAAGACCCGCAACCAGCTCGACACGTTCTACCGGGCCTCCGAACAGGTGTGGACCATCACCGCAGCGATCTGGTTGCTCGTCATCGGCGCCGTCGTCGTTGCGCTGTTCACGCTGGACGGGCTGCGCCGACCCACGCGCACGGACACCGTCGGCCTCGTCCTCGGGGTGGTCGCGGCGCTGGTGCTGACCACCGTGCTGAGCGTCGGCGCGCTGCGCAAGGGCGACGACGACCAGTACCTGGACGCAACGACCGCCACCGGCCAAGCCGTCCCACCGTTGCCCGCGACGCTCGGCCAGCAGCGCTTCGCGCGCGACCTGCCCAATCGCGGCAAGGTCGACATCTATCCGGCCGGTGCGGGATTCCTGGTTCGCAAGGACGTCGACGACACCTCCGACACCCCCGACGTCGTCGCCTACGGCGCCTCGGGGGAGGAGCGGTGGCACTACCAGCGAACCGGTCCCGTCCCCCCGCCGACCCCCGACGCCAACTACCGGATGTACGTCCAAGGCGTCGCCAGCTACGACGATGCCCGCGTCGTAGTGCTGTCGATCTTCGCCGAACAGGGGCTCTACGTCGGCCTGGACGCGGTCACCGGGGCCCGGCTGTGGACGTCGACCGACCCGGCCATCGGACGTGCCTTCGTCACCCCGCAGCTCGCAGGCCCACCGGCCCGCATCATCGCTCGGCTGGACGGCCGATGGATCGCCGTCGACCCGCACACCGGGCAGCGGGCGTGGAGCATCGAGGACCCGGCGCGCTGCCCCGCGGGCGCCGACCCTGCGCAACGCCTGCCCAATTTCGACGGGCAGCACGTCTATCCCGTCGACACGGCGACCCGCGTCGCCGCGGTCGTGGACTGCTCCTCGCGCGACAAGATCAATCTGCGACTGGTCGCCGTCGACCCCGCCACCGGTGCGGTCACCACCGACCAACCCCTGTCGGCGCTCTACACCGAACCGCGCGGCGGCCTCGACTCGTGGTCGGCGGAGTCCGTCCCCGGCTCCGACGCGGTGATCGTGCACCTGTCCATGTCCGGCCCGTCCAAGGACGTGTACGTCGACCAGGCGACCGGAAAGCGCATCGACTTCGCCGGTACCAGTGCACTTTTCGCCGTCGGCGACGGGACGTTCGCGGTGCGTGACCGGAGGGCGTTGCGGCTCTATTCCGTCGCCGCGGTACCCACGTGCGACGTACCGCTCGGCTCGTCCTTCTACGTCGGCTTCGAAGTCCTGCGCGACCAGGTGGTCGTGCGTGACGAGGACGCGCATGTGCTGCGGGTGTTCGATCGGGCCAGCTGCCGGCCGCTTGCCACCGCGAACATTCCCCCGGGCTACGACGGCCCCTTCGCGGTGCGCGGCGCGACGCTGCTGACCCGGATCGACAAGGACGGCCGGACTGCGCTGGTCGGCTTCACGCCCTGAGAATCGGCGGGTTGGGCGGGGCACGATTCGGACTGGCAGCTTCCGGTTCGACTCGAGTGAGGCATGTTTCGGGCAGGCAGCGTCCGGTTCGACTCGAGTGAGGCATGTTTCGGGCTGGGAGCGCATGGTTCGAACTGGCAACACACGATCGGTTTCGTAAAGCGATATCGCCGGCGATATCGCTTTCGAAAGTCGACCTCGTCCTCCGGAGTGGTACGGATGTGACTCGGAAGGGTGCCGTCAACAGCCTGGGCTTGCTTGGCGGCGGGTCACGACACCCCGTGACGCCTACCGGTGCCTAGACCCGTGACGCCTACCGGCGCCTAGAACAGCGCGAGCTGGCGGTCGTCGTCGCCGAACTTCTGAGGCACCGGACGTTGCCGCACCCGCACCGGCCACCAGAACCAACGTCCCATCAACGCGGCGATCGACGGCGTCATGAACGACCGCACGATCAGCGTGTCGAACAGAAGGCCCAGGGCGATCGTCGTACCGATCTGACCCAGCACGCGCAGATCACTGATGATGAACGACGCCATCGTGAAGGCGAACACCAGCCCGGCGGCCGTCACCACCGAACCGCTACCCGCCATCGACCGAATGATTCCGGTATTGATGCCCGCGTGGATCTCCTCCTTGAAGCGGGAGACCAGCAGCAGGTTGTAGTCCGAGCCCACCGCCAGCAGCAGGATGACTGACAGCGGCAGGATCACCCAGTACAGCGGAACGCCGAAGATGTACTGCCACACCAATAGCGACAGTCCGAACGATGCACCCAACGACAGCGCCACGGTGCCCACGATCACCAGCGCTGCGACGATGCTGCGCGTGATGAACATCATGATCAGCAGGATCAGGCTGAGCGACGCGATGCCGGCGATGATCAGGTCGTAATGCGCCATCTCGGCGATGTCCTTGTAGGTGGAGGCCGTTCCGCCGAGGTATATCTTCGACCCCGCCAACGGAGTGCCCTTGATGGCTTCCTGCGCCGCGTGCCTCATCGCATCGATGTGCGAAATACCTTGTGGAGTAGCCGGATCCACGTCGTGGGTGATGATCATCCTGGCGGCCTTGCCGTCCGGGGACATGAACAGCTTCAGCCCGCGGATGAACTCGGGGTTGGTGAACGCCTCGGGCGGTAGGTAGAAGGAGTCGTCGGTCTTGGACGCGTCGTAGGCCTGGCCCAGGGCAGTGGAGTTCTCCAGCGCCGCGGCGCTCTGATCGTAGATGCCCGACGTGGTGGCGAAGTTCGTCATCGTCAGGTCCTTGTTGGCCTGCTGGACGGCGAGCTGCGGCGGGATCAGTGCCAGCAGTCTCGGTTGCAGTTTGTCCAACTTGTCGATGCTGCCCGACACGCTGGCCAACTGGTCGGTCAGCGCGTCGATGCCATCGAGAGCGTCGAATAGCGACCTGAACGCCGCGCACGACGGGATGTCGAAACAGTGCGGTTCCCAATAGAAGTAATTGCGCATCGGCCGGAAGAAGTCGTCGAAGTTGGCGATCTTGTCACGCAGGTCTTGGGCCGTGGCCACGGTGTCCTGGAAGGCCTGGCTCTGCTCGTGAGTGACTTCGCTGCTCTGTTGCTGCAGCGCATATTGCGCCTTGAGCGTGTCGATCGACTTGTTGATCTCGCCGACCTGCTTGAGCAGATCGGCAGCGCGAGCCTGCTGAAAGGGCAGATTGTTGATCTGGGCCGCGCTGTTCGCGCTGATCTGGAACGGGATCGACGTGTGGTCCAACGGGGTACCCAGCGGACGGGTGATCGACTGCACCTGGGCGATGCCGTCGGTGTGGAACACGGCCTTGGCGACGCGCTCCAACAGGATCATGTCGGTGGGATTGCGCAGATCGTGATCGGTTTCGATCATCAGCAGTTCGGGGTTCAACCGCGCCTTGGAGAAGTGACGTTCGGCGGCTGCGTAGCCGACGTTGGACGGGGCGCTGGCCGGCAGGTACTGGCTGACGTCGTAGCTGGTGTGGTAGCCGGGCAGCGCCAGAAGTCCGATGAACGCGATTCCCAACGAGGCGATCAGGATGGGCCCCGGCCAACGCACGATGGCGGTGCCGATGCGCCGCCAGCCCCGCTTGGCGGTCTTGCGCTTCGGATCGAGCAGCCCGAAGCGGCTGCCGATCACCACCACGGCCGGCGCCAGGGTCAGCGAGGCGACCAGGGACACCAGCACGCCGAGCGCGGCTGGAATGCCGAGGCTTTGGAAGTACGGCAGCCGGGTGAAGTAGAGACAGAACGTCGCGCCGGCGATGGTCAGCCCGGATCCGAGGATCACGTGCGACGTGCCGCGGTACATGTCGTAGAAGGCGGCCTCGCGGTCGATGTCCTCGTTGCGCCGCTCCTGATAGCGCCCGAGTAGGAAGATCACGTAGTCCGTGCCGGCGGCGATGACCAAAAGCGTGAGGATGTTGGTCGAATAGGTCGACAGCCCAATGAACCCGGAGTTCGCAAGGAACGACACGATGCCGCGGGCGGCGGACATCTCGATCAGCACCGTGAGCAGGCCCAAGATCATGGTGACGAACGATCGATAGACGATGAGCAGCATGACGGCGATCACGCCGACGGTCAGCAGCGTGACCGTCGTGGTGCTCTGGTTGCCCACCTCGAACTGATCGGCGATCTGGGGGGCCGAGCCGGCGACGTAGCCGTGCACCCCGGGTGGGGCCGGTGTCGTGGCGACGATCTTGCGCAACGCGTCGACCGACTCCAACGACAAGGCTTCGCCCTGGTTGCCGGACAGGAAGACCTGGACGTAGGCGGCCTTGCCGTCGGGGCTTTGCGAACCCGCCGCGGTCAGCGGGTCGCCCCAGAAGTCCTGCACGTGCTGAACGTGGGTGGTGTCGGCGTTGAAGCGCTTGACCAGCTCGTCGTAGTACTCGTGTGCCTTGGCGCCCAGCGGCTGGTCGCCTTCGAGCACCACCATCGCGGCACTATCCGAATTGAACTCGCCGAACACCTTGCCGATGCGCTGAAAGGCTTGCAGCGAGGGCGAATCCGGTGAGCTCAGCGCGACGTTGTGCGCCTCGCCGACCACCTCGAGTTGGGGCACCAGTACGTTCGTCAGAGCAGCGACGGCCACCCAGAACAGCACGATCGGCACGCAGAGCCAACGGATCGTCTGGGCCACCCGGTCGGTGAACGACGCGCGTTCGGCCTGATGGGTAGTGCTCATCCAGACTTGTCCAAACAGAAGGTGTAGGCGTTCAGCGTCTGGGCCGTTCTCTCGTCCTTGACGACGTCGTCGATTTTGATGCGGCAGCCGATCGAATCGCCGTTGCCCTGGGCGGCCACGTTGACGAAGACCGTGGGCTGGGTGGTGGTCGTGTCATATGACCAGGGGAGCGGCGCGTCGAGGACGCGCTGCGGTTGGGCATCGATGTCCAGATAGGTGATGGTCGCGGTCGTGCCTGGCGGCCCGAAGACCTCCATGACCACGTGCTTCGGGTTGAACGGAACGATGTTGTTGTCGGCGCCACTGGGCGTCGAGGTCACGTCGTGGGAGCCGAAGATCCCGTTCAGGCGATACACCGCGAAGCCCGCCACGGCGACGACCAATACCGCCACCAGCGGAATCCATCGTCGCGCCAGCGCGCGACCAATCGAAACACGCTGCACCAGTGACCCTTCCGACGAGCCGTTCAAACGTTACGGACGGTGGAGGTATTCCCCGGCGGACCATCTCAACTTGGTTGACAGTACGGTACGCGACCGGACCGCACAACACGTAGCCCAGTCGCCACGCCCGGGCCCGCGAAGGCCCGCAGCCTAGAACATCGGGCCGGTGTAGTTGCCGCCCTCGATCTTGATGAGCACGAAGTCATTTGGCTCGACGCCGTTGCCCGCGCAGTCGTACGTATCGAACCCGTGGAAGCACTCACCGACACCGGTATTTCGTTGGTCGAGCAAGAGCCAAGACGGATTGATCCATTCCGACGGACGCACCTTCCATCCCACGCTGAGCCGCTGTCTGGACTTCATGTCCAGCACTGGCGAATCGTTGGAATTCCTGACGTAGAAGTCGTTGCCGAAATGCGCGAACTGGTAGGAGTCGAGGGTGTCGAGGTCGGCTTGACTGAGCTCGAATTGGAGCTCTCCGGTGCTGATGTCGATCACCCGGATGAGGTTCTTGGACTCGAGCAACGCCCGCCCATCCCGGACCGTGAGGGACGGGCGGTTGTTGGCGGTGTAGACGTTGTCGAAGAGGCGCTTGGCGACGGAGCTGTAGTAGCCCCACGTACAGTCGCCAAGCCCACCGTGCTGAACGATCAGGTAGCCACTGTCGTGTGAGCCCTTGGCGTTGTCGGTGAGGAACACCCCGTTGAACACCGCATCCTGGCCGGTGGCGACATCCCGAATGGTGACAACGTCGTTCATGATGTCCTGAAAGGCCACCGACGACTCGTCCGAGCCGAACATGCCACGCTCGTTGGTCCACTTGACCGCCGGGCCGTTCGGGTCGAAGGCGACGGTGCACACCTTGCAGCCGTAACCGACGTCGAGCACCGCGCCACCGGCGGTGGGCAGCAGCTTGGCGCCGTCACCCATCACGGGGGCCTGCGCGGTCAGGTCGACCGGCTGCAGCGGTGCGGTGTCGTGGATGCCGGTGACGGCGCCCATCACGGTGACCGACGCCGGAGTCAACCCCGCAGCGGGAGTCTCGTACTGCCACAGGTACATCACCTTGAGGTCATCGGGCGTGCCGGTCAGCGTGCAGGTTGCGAACAGCAGCTTGGTGCCGGCCGGCACGTCGGTCGGCGCGGTCGGCGTGACGAACTTTCCGGTGTTCAGCTCGAGCACCCTCGGCGGAGCGAATGTTGGCCCGGATTTGCACGGGGTGAAGACCGTCCCGAGGGCGCGGACCGTGCCCGCGAGCTCCGTACCCGGAATCGAGCTCACGGCCTTGGGGGCGGCCGACGCAGTTGGCTGGTGCACACTGGCGGACGGCGGGGCTGGCGACGCTCCGGTGGAGCGCTGAAC